>NZ_JAPMAL010000111.1:0-1345 GCF_026343935.1 Paraburkholderia sp. CNPSo 3076
CAGGTTGCGGAAATACACCCCCGGCGGAAGCGGTGCGCCTCGATGTACGCGCCCGCCAGTCGCAAACTTTCGCATTGTGCAATCTCAACGCGAATTCAACGTTCTTTCGGCGGCTTGAGGCCGACTTCTGACCTCCTTGCCACGCTTTCCGCCACTTATAAGCGGATTTGTGCCAGTGATCGCATGCGCACGAGGTTGTATGCCGCCATGTTCAACACGAACATCTGGTCCACCTTCTTCAAGCCACGCACCATCACCTGACGCATGCGCCCCACGGTCTTGGCCCAGCCGAAACCTTGTTCGATCAACTTGCGCTTTTGCTGCGAAATGGCGTAGCCCGCGCTCGAGGCAATCGTATCGGGCACTGCCGAACGTCGCCCCGAGGTGTTTTGCGCAACGTGCGGTATGACCTTCATCTGTTGGCACGCCTCGATGAATTCCTGGGCATCGTAGCCCTTGTCCGCACCCAACGTAATTTCTACGTTCGGATCCTCTACCGTTTGCTGTGCGTCGTGGATCATGATCTTGGCCGCTTCACGCTCGGCATGCCCGTCGGCGCGTGTCACGCGCGCATTGACCACCAAGCCGTGCCGGTTATCGGTCAGCGTATGACCCATGTACCGCAATTCGCTGGCCGTTTTGCCTTTGCGATAGAGCTGCGCATCCGGGTCGGTCCTCGACTGATGTGTCTCGTTGCTGCGTTTCTCGCCCTTGAAGTCGCCCGCGCCGCCGCCGTCGTTGTCCTGATCGTCCCCATTCTTGCGTACAAAGCTCTTGTGTCCAGCCCACGCCCGGATCAGGGTGCCGTCCACGCTGAAATGCTCACCCGAGAGCAGGCACTTCTTCTGGGCGATGGCCACCACCTCGTTGAAAAATTCGATCACCGCATCGTGTCTGATCAGACGCTCGCGGTTCTTCGTAAAGACCGTGGGCACCCACACCTCGTCATCCATGGCCAGGCCGATGAACCAGCGAAACAAGAGGTTGTATTGCACCTGCTCCATCAGTTGGCGCTCCGAGCGAATGCTGTAGAGCACCTGGATTAGCATGGCTCGCAGCAACTTCTCCGGCGCGATGCTCGGCCGTCCACCTTTTATGTCCGCTTCGTACATCTCGGCGAACAGTCGATCCATCTTCGCCAGCGCTTCGTTCGCCATTACGCGGATCGAACGCAACGGATGCGACTTGGGGACGAAGTCGTCCAGCTTGCGCACGGAAAACAAACTCTCGGTGAAAGTGTCGGCGCCGCGCATGATCTCCAGTGGGTAAGTGGTGGTTCATCTATCAACGCTTCACGAACTCTGCGCGATGACATGTTTCAGCGGTACTTCAGCAACCTGTTAAG
>NZ_JAPMAL010000112.1:0-1292 GCF_026343935.1 Paraburkholderia sp. CNPSo 3076
GTTCTGCGTAGACGAGAAGACGGCAATTCAGGCTCTGGACCGTAAAGACCGGATGCTGCCGCTGTCGCCCGGGCGCGCCGAGAGCCACGGCTTCGAATACAAGCGCAACGGCACGCTGAGCCTGTTCGCCGCGCTCAACACGAGAACCGGGGAAGTCATCGGCAGGACGGCGCCGCGCCATACCAGCGAGCAGTTCGTGGCCTTCCTCACCGACGTTATCGCCAGCCAGCGGCCCAAACAAGAGATCCATGTGATCTGCGACAACGTCAGCAGCCACAAGACCCCGCGCGTGCAAGAGTTCCTGCGGCAACACCGAAACGTGCGGTTGCATTACACGCCGACCTATACCTCCTGGCTAAATCAGGTGGAGAACTGGTTCTCGCGCATTCAGCGCGACGTGATCGCGCGAGGCATCTTCACCACAGTAAAAGATTTGGAGCGCAAGCTGATGCGCTATATCCGCGAGCACAGTGCGACACGTGTCGCCGTCAGCCGCGCGTCAAGCGGCATGCAGTAGGCGGTAAAGCTCGTCTCTGTCTTGTCACGCTTCACAAAATACCGTGTTGCCGTGACCTGCTGTACGGCCAGCAGTTGCCTACTTGGACAGGCGCGGCGGGTAACTGCCGGGTCTGAAGCTCCAAGGACAATGTACTCGTCGAAAGACACCACGCTCGGCGACGATATGTGGTGACGCTGCGAGCCATAATGCGGCGTCGAGGCTAGGCAATTTCCGCATGCGCAACGAATGTGAATCGTCGATAAACCTCGTAACGGATGATGGGCCGAAGCGGCTAATGGGCCCAAACCAAAAGGTATGCAGCCGGTTGCTCCTCTTGTGCTTGGGGGTACGCCGTCATAATGCTGCCGGGGAATAGACGGGCGCTAAACGGATAGGCCCGATGGCATTCGGGTCGGCAGAAACGGGAACGTGGTAAACCCGATCCTCCGCCACGATTTCGGATTATTGAAATCGTGGCAGGTACGCCGTAAGGGGAAGCTGTTGGGGGAGCGGGCATGAGAACGCGGAAAAAGCGAACGGCGTGCGGTAATAGCTCGCATAGGGGTTCGAGATTTGCCCTAACCCGAAAGGGTGCAGACTTCCGCGTGGTGCAGTTGTCGCGAGTCCACGTTTTAGATTCATCGAGGGGAAGCTTGTGAGAGACCCGGTATCACTACGGTTCAGCGCCCTTCGTCTCAGCGATGAGGCGAGTCAACAATGTGACGCTTGCGAAGGGCTCGTGCAGTTGGCGAGACCGGCGTTAATGCGACGCTTAATGCTGTGCTCGAGCCGT
>NZ_JAPMAL010000113.1:0-1247 GCF_026343935.1 Paraburkholderia sp. CNPSo 3076
GGAGAGCCGGTCGAACGTGAGCTTGCCGTCGGGCTTCGGATACTCGATCGGCTTGCACTGCGAAGCGGGCTTGAGCATCTCGTGGTCGCGATGCTGGTGATGCAGCGTCCACGGCACATTGCCGCCCAGCAGCTTCTGCTCGATGCCCACCATCAGCGTGCCCAGGTACAGACCCTTGCTCATCCACTGCTTGAAGTTGCGCGCCCTGTACAGCTCCGTGTAAAGCCACGACTGCCTGAACGCTTCCGGGTAAGCCGCGAGTTCATCGCTCTGGCGGCCAGCCTGCACGGCTTCGAACGCCGCATCCGCGGCCAGCATGCCGGTCTTGATCGCCGCGTGGCTGCCCTTGATACGCGAGGCGTTCAAAAAGCCCGCGTCGTCGCCCACGAGCGCGCCGCCCGGGAACACGAGCTTGGGCAGCGACATCAGGCCACCCGCCGTGATCGCGCGCGCCCCGTACGAGACGCGCTTGCCGCCTTCGAGGTACTTGCGGATTTCCGGGTGAGTCTTGTAACGCTGGAATTCCTCGAACGGCGAGAGATACGGGTTCTGGTACGCCAGACCCACGACAAACCCCACCATCACCTGGTTGTTGTCGATGTGGTACAGGAACGAGCCGCCGTAGGTGTCGCTTTCCAGCGGCCAGCCCGCGGTGTGGATCACGAGGCCGGGCTGGTGCTTCGAGGGATCGATCTCCCACAGTTCCTTGATGCCGATGCCGTAGACCTGCGGATCCGCATCCTTGCCGAGCTTGAACTTCTCGTTCAGTTGACGGCCCAGATGCCCGCGGCAGCCTTCGCAGAACAGCGTGTACTTCGCGTGCAGCTCCATGCCGAGCTGGAAGTTCCCGGTGGGCTCGCCGTCCTTGCCGACACCCATGTTGCCGGTGGCGACGCCCTTGACCGAGCCATCGTCGTTGTAGAGCACTTCGGCGGCCGGAAAGCCGGGGAAGATTTCCACGCCCAGGGCTTCCGCCTGCTGGCCCAGCCAGCGCGTGACGTTCGCGAGGCTGATGACATAGTTGCCGTGGTTCTTGAAGTTGTCGGGCAGCGCCCAGTTCGGCACAGATTTAGCCCCCGTTTCGGAAAGAAAAAGGAACTTGTCCTCGGTCACGGGCACGTTCAGCGGTGCGCCTTGCTCCTTCCAGTCCGGAATCAGCTCGTTCAGGGCACGCGGATCCATGACCGCGCCCGAGAGGATATGCGCCCCGATTTCCGAGCCTTTCTCCAGCACGCAGACGCCGATTT
>NZ_JAPMAL010000114.1:0-1223 GCF_026343935.1 Paraburkholderia sp. CNPSo 3076
GGTGCGTAAGTTTGCCCGTCACCTGGAAATCCGCAACCTCCAGACACAGGCATTGCTGCGCACCCACATGCTGGCCGACAGGCCGGGCACGGTGGTACTGCCGCAGGACGAGCGGCCGTTCAATCCCTCCCGGGAAACGCGCCGCATCCTCGCGCAGGCCAGGACGATCGGGCCATCGGCCGAGCGCCTGTGCCAGCATCTGTTCGACACCGAAGGCCGGGTCGGTCAGCGCAAGCTCTGGGGCATCGTTGGCCTGGTCCGGCGCTACCCCCGCCGCCTGATCGAATCGGCCTGCGAGGTCGCCATGAGAGAAGGCGTACCGAGCTACAAGCACGTCAAGGCGCTGACCGAGCGTCTGCTGGAGCAGGCGCTGGCTGAACTGGACGCGCCCGTCCAGGGCGAACTGCCCTTGACCCAGGAACATCACCTCATCCGGGACGGCGACGACTATGCCGACCTGTTCACCCTCGGCGCCAAGCACAGCGCCGCCATGCCATCAACCCACGGAGATCTCTCTTGAGCATGAGCCTTGCCGAAATCGATCGCGCGCTGCGCGAACTTCGCCTGTCGGGCATCAGCGCGACACTCGAAACCCGGGTACTGCAGGCCCAGGCCAGCCAGCAGCCGTTCCTCGAAACCTTCTCCATGATTCTGCAGGACGAGCTCGATCGCCGGCAATCCCGGCTGCTCGAACGGCGTTTCCAGCAGTCCGGACTGGACGAGCGGAAAACCCTGACCGACTTCGACTGGTCCTTCAATCCGAAAGTACCCCGTCAGGCCTGCTTCGAGCTACACACCCTGAAGTTCGTCGCCGACAGCGACAACGCGCTGTTGATCGGCAAACCTGGCACCGGCAAGAGCCACGTTGCGAAGGCCATCGCCTACAACGCCACCCTGCAGGGGATGAAGGTGCGCTACATCGAGTCAGAGGTGGCCGCGCAAAATCGGACAGCGGGATAAGTGGAACGGCCGGGGCCTGAGCCAGCGATAATGCAGGCAAAGGAACCGAGGAAATGACGAAACGAACCCGACGCACGCACTCAGCGGCGTTCAAAGCGAAAGTGGCCCTGGCGGCAGTCAAGGGCGAGCGGACGCTGGCCGAACTGGCGCAGCAGTTCGATGTGCATCCGAACCAGATCACGGAATGGAAACGGCAGTTGCAGGAGCGCGCGGCCGACGTGTTCGGTGCGGCAGGCCCGGTGTCTAGCGAGCCACCGGTAGAC
>NZ_JAPMAL010000115.1:0-1213 GCF_026343935.1 Paraburkholderia sp. CNPSo 3076
GCCCATACACCATGCATGGACGCCCCCGGCTTGCCAAGCTCTCGTTTGTGACGGAGGGCAGGTAATGATTGCGGCCATGCATCCGGACTTCGATGTCCCGGCGCAAGGCCGGCGGTCCCTGATGGAATTCGCTGGCCGGACTCTCATCAGACTTGCGTGCTCTTGCGCACGTAGGTGTACTCAGAGTTTCCCGGCCACGGTCTGACCTGTCTCGCCATCACGTCATGATCGCCTGAGCAATCGGCTGTAGTCTCCTGCTGGCAGTTACACGGTAAGCTAGCGGCTAACGGTTACGTAGTCGCGGCAGGTGCGTGGTAATCGGCGTGAAACTCGCGGCCGTGGACCAGTAGCGCCCAGACGATGCGCGCGTTCTTGTTCGCGAGCGCGACGGCGGCGACATTTGCGTTTCGCCGCTGCAGCAGGCCATGTAGCCAGCCGCTCTTGCATTCCTTGCGTTTGGCAACCTGCAGCAAGGAGCGCGCGCCGTGGATGAGCAATGTTCGCAAATACACGTCACCTCGTTTGCTGATGCTCAGAAGCACGTTCTTGCCGCCGCTGGAGTTCTGCCGGGGCACTAGACCGAGCCACGCTGCAAGTTGCCGGGCGCTACTGAAGCTCTTTGCGTCGCCAACAGACGCAACGAGTGCGCTCGCGGTAAGTGGCCCGATTCCTGGGACACGCGCGAGCCGTCGACTCGTTTCGTCACTGCGGTGCCAGGCCTGAATCTGCGCCTCGAGCTCCTTGACCTGTCGGTCAAGCTCCTTCAGTTGGTCCATGAGGCGTTGGATGAGCAATCGAAACGAGCCAGTCAGTTCGTTAACCGCATCTTCGATCAGTTCGGGTACCTGGCGTTCAAGATGTCCGATTCCCCTGGGGACAACGATCCCGAATTCGGCGAGCAATCCGCGAATCTGGTTGGCCTGCGCGGTGCGCGCCCGTACAAATCCTTGGCGTACTCGATGCAGCGACAACACCGATTGCTGCTCGATGCTCTTGACCGGCACAAAGCGCATATTCGGCCGCGCGACTGCCTCACAGATTGCTTCGGCATCCGCCGCGTCATTCTTGTTCGTCTTGACGTACGGTTTGACAAACTGGGGCGCGATTAATCTTACCGTATGCCCCATGGCCTGTAGCTTGCGTGCCCAGAAGTGCGCGCTCGCGCATGCCTCCATTCCGATCACGCAGGCGGGGAGGTTGGCGAAGAACTCCG
>NZ_JAPMAL010000116.1:0-1860 GCF_026343935.1 Paraburkholderia sp. CNPSo 3076
GCCCGTAAGGCTTGATCCTATAACAGGTGTGCCTCCGCCCCGCGTGGGTGAGCAGGACGCACAGGTTGAGAGAATCGCGTGTTGTGCCGGAAACAACACAACCCCAATTGAGCAACACCTCTTTACGCTTCTTCCCGATTGGCTGTGGCGCAGAACCCTGCGACGCAGCAACCCGTCATGCCTGATGACCATAGCGAGCTGGTCCCACCCCTTCCCATCCCGAACAGGACCGTGAAACAGCTCCACGCCGATGATAGTGCGGATTGCCCGTGTGAAAGTAGGTAATCGTCAGGCTCCTCTACAAGCGAGACCCCGGCCCTAAAAAGCCGGGGTTTTTGCTTTTCCGCTCTCCCTATAAGTGAGAGCGTTGTGGGATCGACGCCGAACAAAGTGCTTGACACGATTCGGATGTTCCCCTATAATCATCAGTTCTCTGCGGAGGGGTGCCCGAGTGGCTAAAGGGGGCAGACTGTAAATCTGTTGGCTTACGCCTACGTTGGTTCGAATCCAACCTCCTCCACCAGAATTCAGCTGTAGTAGTGTCGGGTCGGTAAAATTGCGCTAGCAGTCGCGTGATTGAAATGGCCGGCGAACCTCGCGGGTGTAGCTCAATGGTAGAGCAGAAGCCTTCCAAGCTTACGACGAGGGTTCGATTCCCTTCACCCGCTCCAGCGAAGCATTAAAGCGGTTCAGAGCAGTTTTCGCCCATGTGGCTCAGTGGTAGAGCACTCCCTTGGTAAGGGAGAGGTCGGCAGTTCGATCCTGCCCATGGGCACCAGCCGGTATCTAGCGAGCCTCAGAAGCCTCGCATCGAGCAGGCAGCAGCAAGCCAGTGATTGTTTGCGCGCCCCGCGCAACGTACGGAAAAATCCTCTTAGGAGTCGAAAATGGCCAAGGGTAAGTTTGAGCGGACCAAGCCGCACGTGAACGTGGGCACGATCGGTCACGTTGACCACGGCAAGACCACGCTGACGGCAGCGATCACGACGGTTCTGACCGCGAAGTTCGGCGGCGAGGCGAAGGCGTACGACCAGATCGACGCAGCGCCGGAAGAAAAGGCACGTGGTATTACCATCAACACCGCGCACGTCGAGTACGAAACGGCTAACCGCCACTACGCACACGTCGACTGCCCGGGCCACGCTGACTACGTGAAGAACATGATCACGGGCGCGGCACAGATGGACGGCGCCATCCTGGTGTGCTGGCCAAGCTGGCGCTGGAAGGCGACAAGGGCGAACTGGGTGAAGTGGCGATCATGAACCTGGCCGACGCACTGGACACGTACATCCCGACGCCGGAGCGTGCGGTTGACGGCGCGTTCCTGATGCCGGTGGAAGACGTGTTCTCGATCTCGGGTCGCGGCACGGTGGTGACGGGTCGCGTCGAGCGCGGCATCGTCAAGGTCGGCGAGGAAATCGAAATCGTCGGTATCAAGCCGACGGTGAAGACGACCTGCACGGGCGTGGAAATGTTCCGCAAGCTGCTCGACCAGGGTCAGGCAGGCGACAACGTGGGTATCCTGCTGCGCGGCACGAAGCGTGAAGACGTGGAGCGTGGCCAGGTGCTGGCCAAGCCGGGTTCGATCACGCCGCACACGCACTTCACGGCTGAAGTGTACGTGCTGAGCAAGGACGAAGGCGGCCGTCACACGCCGTTCTTCAACAACTACCGTCCGCAGTTCTACTTCCGTACGACGGACGTGACGGGCTCGATCGAGCTGCCGAAGGACAAGGAAATGGTCATGCCGGGCGACAACGTGTCGATCACGGTGAAGCTGATCGCTCCGATCGCGATGGAAGAAGGTCTGCGCTTCGCAATCCGCGAAGGTGGCCGTACCGTCGGCGCCGGCGTGGTTGC
>NZ_JAPMAL010000117.1:0-1185 GCF_026343935.1 Paraburkholderia sp. CNPSo 3076
AGATCGAATTCACAAGCCCGATAGCGGGTATTGCGATGGATCAGGTGCTCGGGCGGCCGGCCCGGTTCATCGTCGATCCAGTCGACCCGAACATGGGTCACCTGCAGCGTATGTTTGGCGAGAACGCTGCGAAGTTCAGCAAGAAGCCGCCCGCACAGACCGTCCACGGCATCATCACGAAGTTCGATGAGCACGAGACCTCCGCCGACGAGACGCGTTACCGCGTGAGGCTCGAGCCTGCGATCGCGGATCTCAACCGGGGCAGGACAAGCCGGCTGTTCCAGAAGCAGTCGGTCGAGGAGATCATTACCGACACGCTGCGGCACTGCGGTTACCGGACCGGTGTCGACTTCCGGTTCAACCTGCGCGGCCAGTACAGGCGGCACGAGTACATCACCCAGTACCACGAGACGACGTTCGCGTTTATCCAGCGCATCTGTGCGGAAGAAGGCATCTGGTTTCGCTGGGAGCAGAAAAAGGATTACGCGGTGATGGTGTTCGGCGACGATCTGGATGCGTACTCGCGCAAGCAGCGTACGGTGCCGTATCGTCGTGATTCGGGCCTGGAGAGCGTGGGTGCCGACTCGATCAAGTCGCTGCGGCGGCGCACCCGGCGCGTGCCGCAATCGGTGCGCCTGCATGACTACAACCATCGCCAGGCCGACGTCTCGCTGCTGGTCGAGGAGAACACGGCACGCGGCGACAAGACCACTAACGCCGTCGACTATCACTGGGGGGAGCACTACGAGACGCCGGAGGAAGGCCAGCGTATTGCCCGTCTGCGGCACGAGGCTCACCTCGCGAGTCAGGTGACGTTCATCGGCACCGGCAATCCGTTCTGGCTGGAAGCCGGGGAGGTCATGCTTGTCGACCCGGTTCAGGTCGATGCGAAACACGGGATCTTCATCACGTCGGTACGCTCGCACGGTGGGCGTAACAAGTCGTACCGCGTGACGTTCGAGGGGATTCCGTCGGATCGGGTCTGGCGAACATCCATGGACACGATCCCGAAACCGGAAATCAGGGGCGTCCTGCCGGCCCGGATTACGTCACCCGGTAATTACAAGTATGCCTATCTGACGGAAGAAGGCTGGTACGTCATCAAGCTGCCGTTCGATCTGGACGAATGGAGCCCGGGTGGCACGAGCCGGCCGGTGCGGTTTGCCAAGCCCTACAGCGGCGACA
>NZ_JAPMAL010000118.1:0-1111 GCF_026343935.1 Paraburkholderia sp. CNPSo 3076
TCCACCGCTTGTGCGGGCCCCCGTCAATTCCTTTGAGTTTCAGTCTTGCGACCGTACTCCCCAGGCGGAGTGCTTAATGCGTTAGCTGCAGCACTAAAGGGCGGAAACCCTCTAACACTTAGCACTCATCGTTTACGGCGTGGACTACCAGGGTATCTAATCCTGTTTGCTCCCCACGCTTTCGCGCCTCAGCGTCAGTTACAGACCAAAAAGCCGCCTTCGCCACTGGTGTTCCTCCACATCTCTACGCATTTCACCGCTACACGTGGAATTCCGCTTTTCTCTTCTGCACTCAAGTTCCCCAGTTTCCAATGACCCTCCACGGTTGAGCCGTGGGCTTTCACATCAGACTTAAGAAACCGCCTGCGCGCGCTTTACGCCCAATAATTCCGGATAACGCTTGCCACCTACGTATTACCGCGGCTGCTGGCACGTAGTTAGCCGTGGCTTTCTGGTTAGGTACCGTCAAGGTACAAGCAGTTACTCTTGTACTTGTTCTTCCCTAACAACAGAGTTTTACGACCCGAAAGCCTTCATCACTCACGCGGCGTTGCTCCGTCAGACTTTCGTCCATTGCGGAAGATTCCCTACTGCTGCCTCCCGTAGGAGTCTGGGCCGTGTCTCAGTCCCAGTGTGGCCGATCACCCTCTCAGGTCGGCTATGCATCGTTGCCTTGGTGAGCCGTTACCTCACCAACTAGCTAATGCACCGCGGGCCCATCTGTAAGTGATAGCCGAAACCATCTTTCAATCATCTCCCATGAAGGAGAAGATCCTATCCGGTATTAGCTTCGGTTTCCCGAAGTTATCCCAGTCTTACAGGCAGGTTGCCCACGTGTTACTCACCCGTCCGCCGCTAACGTCATAGAAGCAAGCTTCTAATCAGTTCGCTCGACTTGCATGTATTAGGCACGCCGCCAGCGTTCATCCTGAGCCAGGATCAAACTCTCCGAAGAAATGTTTGACTTGCTCAATTTAAAAAAATAAAAATTAACGTTGACGTTTGTCGCTTTGTTCAGTTTTCAAAGTTCAACCGCCGCTCTTAAGCGACTTTACTATCTTATCAAGTTATCAACATAATGTCAACAACTTTTTTAAAAGAAAAGAGAGAT
>NZ_JAPMAL010000119.1:0-1110 GCF_026343935.1 Paraburkholderia sp. CNPSo 3076
GCTTGTGAGAGACCCGGTATCACTACGGTTCAGCGCCCTTCGTCTCAGCGATGAGGCGAGTCAACAATGTGACGCTTGCGAAGGGCTCGTGCAGTTGGCGAGACCGGCGTTAATGCGACGCTTAATGCTGTGCTCGAGCCGTATGCGGGGAAAGCTCGCACGTACGGTTCTTCGGGGGCCGCGTTTCCGAGAGGGAATGCGGCTACCCACTACAAGAATCCCCGGCCGATTAAATGGAAATACGACGATCCATCTCGGCGAATTAGACCAGTGCCATTTCAATGACGCAGTCGACTAGCGGGTAAGAGAGCAGCGTCTCCGCTGCTCCCTCCCCAAAGAACCGCCCAAGCGACTTTCACCGCAGACGGCTCAGGCATGGCTAGAGTATCCGCAACCGATACCGGTCTCGGCAACCTGCGCAAGCCCTTCGCTAGCGTCATATCGTTGGTCTATCCCATTGCTGGGACGAGGGCGCTGAGCTGCAACGAGGCAGCCTCTTCCAAGCTTCCCTACGTCGAACCTCAGATAGTGGCCCGCGACAGCCACACCTCGCGGAAGTCTGCGCCCTTTCAGGCTGGGGCAAAGTTGGAACCCCTATGCACACCATTACAGCATGCCATTCGCTTTCTCCGCGTTCTCTTACCCGCTCCCTCATCAGCCTCCCTCGCGGGTCACCTGCGCCGCTGGATCAAGAATTACGAGGCGCTCCTGAAGGGCGCCGCCGCCCCATGTGACTCGAAGGCTCTGCCCACGGCATTCGTACCGGTGGTGGCGATCAGCGATAACAGCTGGGCGGCTTCGCAGATGCCGCTGCAGCCAGAACCTGATGCACCGGCGGCGCCGATGCGGAGCCACGCGCCACAGCGATCACCGCTGCCCTCGCGCCTGGTGGCGCAGCTGCCCAACGGGGTGAGCCTTGAACTCGAGTGCACCGGGCAGGATTGCGCGCTGCTCAAGACGATGATTGACGCGTTGAGGGGGAGCTGATGTTCCGCTTCGACGACGACCTGAAAGTCTACCTGTACCGCGAGCCGATTGACTTCCGCGCCGGCATCAATACCCTTGCTGCCCTGGTCGCGGAGTCAATGCAGCTGGACCCGCTCGCCCGTG
>NZ_JAPMAL010000120.1:0-1094 GCF_026343935.1 Paraburkholderia sp. CNPSo 3076
TCCGAAGGCCCCGGCGCGCTGGAAGCCGGCGTGCCCGAATTCATCGACCGGCAGATGGACACGCCCTACGCGCACGGCGCGCTCTGGTACATGCAGGGGCCGTTCCAGCAAGGCGTGCCCGAACTCGGCTATCAGTTGAAGCTCGTGCCGCGCGACATCTACCGTCTCGGCATCAAGGCCGTGAACGCGTACTGCACGAAGGCCTACGGCAAGGACTTCGACGCGCTCGACGCCAGCACGCGCGACAGCGTGCTGGCCGCGCTCGAAGCGGGCAAGGTCGAACTGGACGGCGTGCCCGCCTCCGTGTTCTTCGGCCAGTTGCTGCAGAACACGCGCGAAGGCTACTTCTGCGACCCGATACACGGCGGCAACCGCAACATGGCCGCGTGGAAGATGATCGGTTTCCCCGGCGCACGCGCCGACTTCATGGATTTCGTGAACCAGAACGGCAAGCCCTATCCGTACGGCCCGGTCTCGATCAATGGGGAGCGTACGTAAATGGCAATCAAGAAACCTCATGTCGATGCCGTCGTGATCGGCTTCGGCTGGACCGGCGCGATCCTCTCGAAGGAACTGACCGAAGCGGGCCTGAACGTGGTCGCGCTCGAGCGCGGCGAGTATCGCGACACCTATCCGGACGGCGCGTACCCCAACACCATCGACGAGCTCACGTACAACATCCGCAAGAAGCTCTTCCTCGATCTTTCGAAGACCACCGTCTCGATCCGCCACGGCGTGAACGACACGGCCCTGCCCTACCGCCAGCTCGCCGCGTTTCTGCCCGGCGAAGGCGTGGGCGGCGCGGGCCTGCACTGGTCGGGCGTGCATTTCCGCATCACGCCGGAAGAACTGCGCCTGAAGAGCCACTACGAAGAGCGCTACGGCAAGAAGTTCATCCCCGAAGGCATGACGATCCAGGATTATGGCGTCACTTACGACGAACTGGAGCCGCACTTCGACTTCGCGGAGAAGGTATTCGGCACGTCGGGCCAGGCGTACAAGGTGAAGGGCAACGTGGTCGGCGACGGCAATGTGTTCGAAGCCGCCCGCAGCGACAATTTCCCGTTGCCCGCGCAACTGAATACGTATTCGGC
>NZ_JAPMAL010000013.1:0-208714 GCF_026343935.1 Paraburkholderia sp. CNPSo 3076
CACGGCGGAACTTCAGGAGCGAGCCCCACAGCGAAATGTGATCGGGCACCTTGTCGGGCCAGCCGACCGCGCCGAAATAGATCGCGTCAAAACCCTTGAGCGTGGCGAACCAGTCGTCGGGCATCATCTTGCCGTGCTGCAGGTAGTAGTCGCAGCTTGCCCAGTCGAAATGGGTGATTTCGAGGTTCAGGCCGAACTTCGCGGCCGCCGCCTCGACGGCGCGCACGCCCTCGGGCATCACTTCCTGGCCGATACCGTCGCCGGCAATGGCGGCGATTTTTAATGTCTTGCTCATGTCGCGTTCTCCGTTTCTGTGCTGAATCTGTCCTGATGCGCCAGCATGCCTGAAAACCCGCCGGCGACCAGCCCCGCAGGCGTGGATAGATTCAACACGAAACGTGAATAATCGCACGAGGGCGCGCTACGGTCCATGGATGCGCCATATTCAGCGCCCGGCGATTTCCTGCCGATGCCCGATCTCGCCTACACTCCCGGTTGGCTCCACCGCGCCTTTCGCTGAAACGGCGTATATCCTGATCGACCGACTTATGTTCTCGCTTTCCGACACCCTTCCCTCCGACAAACCCGCCCTCTACGAATCGCTGGCGGCGCAGGCGCGCTCGCTGATCGAAGGCGAAACCGACGTCATCGCGAACGCCGCGAACTTCGCTTCGCTCGTGTTTCATTCGCTCGAAGGCCTGAACTGGGCGGGCTTCTATTCGTTCGACGGCACCGAGCTCGTGGTCGGTCCGTTCCAGGGCAAACCGGCGTGCGTGCGCATTCCCCTGGGCAAGGGCGTATGCGGCACGGCGGCGGCCACGCGGCAAACGCAGGTGGTGCCCGACGTGCATGCGTTCGCGGGCCACATTGCATGCGATTCGGCTTCGCAGTCGGAAATCGTCGTGCCCCTCGTCACGCCGGACGGCGAGCTGATCGGCGTATGGGACGTGGACAGCCCGCATCTCGCGCGCTTCGACGAAGAGGACGCGAAAGGCATGGAATTGCTGTGCCGCACGTTCATCGAGTACGGCATGAAGCGTCGCTAAGCGTTGGAAGGAGAAACGCCGCATCATCCTGAGTGGGCGACGTACATCGTTCGACACCTACTCAGGATGCCGAATCGTCTGACGCATTCGCCTTGACGAAGTCGACGAACGCGCGCAGCGGCGCCGGCAGGTGCCTCCGCCCAGGGTAGTAGAGAAACGGCCCCGGAAACGACACGTCCCAGTCGTCGAGCAGGCGCACGAGCGCGCCGCTGCGGATATGCGGCAGCAACATCTCTTCGAACAGATACACGATGCCGACGCCATCGAGCGCCATGTTGATCAGCAGGTCGAGTGCCGCGCCGGGACGCACGACGAGCGGCGTGGGCGGGTCGAGGCGCAGCACTTCGCCGTCGCGCTCGAAATGCCAGAGCGGCATCGCCCCGCCCGCGAACTGCACGCGCAGGCACGCGTGGTCGAGCAGCTCGCGTGGGTGGTCAGGCCGCCCGCGCGCCGCGAGATACGCGGGCGAAGCGACCGTCGCGAAGCGCTCCACGCGCGCACCGATGGGAATCGCGATCATGTCCTGCTCGAGCCGCTCGTCGTAGCGGATTCCGGCGTCGCAGCCGATCTGCAGCACGTCGACGAAGCCGTCCTCCACCACCACCTCGACGCGGATCTCGGGATACGCGCGGTGAAACGGCGCGAGCACGCGAGGCAGGATGGTGCGCGCCGCGCTCGCGGGCACGTTGAGCTTGAGCGTGCCCGCCGGCTTTTCGCGGTAGCCGTTGAGCACGTCGAGCGCCGCTTCCATCTCGCTGAAAAGCGGTGTGATCGATTCGAGCAGACGCTGCCCCGCCTCGGTCGGCGCGACGCTGCGCGTGGTGCGGTTCAACAGTCGCAGCCCGAGCTTCGCCTCCAGTCTGCGCACCGCGGCGCTCAGGCTCGACGCGGAAACGCCGCCCACGCGCGCCGCATCGCGAAAGCCGCCCGCGCGCGCCACCGAAACGAAAGCGGCCAGATCGTTCATTTCCATCGGCATGGTTAACCCCGCACTGTTCGATCAGATTGTTCGATTTTCCGCACAGCCTGTACTGATCAGATGGGATTATCGGACAATTCGAAGGCGCCCATACTGCGGGCATTCGTCAACCGAGGAGTACGCAATGCCGAACCGCAAGCCCACAAGCACCTATGAACTGGCCGGCCGCCAGGTAAGCCGCATGGGCTACGGCGCCATGCAACTGGCAGGCCCCGGCGTGTTCGGGCCCCCGAAGGACCGCGCGCAGGCCGTCGCGGTTTTGCGCGAGGCGCTGGAGCTGGGCGTCGATCACATCGACACGAGCGACTTCTACGGCCCGCACGTGACGAACCAGATCATCCGCGAGGCGCTGCATCCGTATGCGCCGAACCTCACGATCGTCACCAAGGTGGGCGCCGTGCGCGACGACAAGGGCGCCTGGCTGCCGGCACTGGAGCCCGCCGACATCGAGCGCGCCGTGCACGACAACCTGCGCAACCTGGGTCTCGACGCGCTCGATGTGGTCAACCTGCGCATCATGGGCGACGTCCACAAGCCGTCCGAAGGTCCCGTGGAAAAGCAGGTCGAGGCGCTCGCCCGCCTGCGCGAGCGCGGCCTCGTGCGCAACGTCGGCATGTCCAACGCCACCGCCGCGCAAATCGCGGCGGCGCAGCGCCTCGTGCCGATCGTGTGCGTGCAGAACCACTACAACCTCGTGCACCGCGACGACGACGCCCTGATCGACGCCCTGGCCGCGCAAGGCATTGCCTACGTGCCGTTCTTTCCGCTCGGCGGCTTTACGCCGATTCAGTCGTCGGCGCTTTCGTCGGTTGCCGCACGCCTCGAAGTCACGCCGATGGCGCTCGCGCTGGCGTGGCTCCTGCGGCGCTCGCCCAACATCCTGCTGATTCCGGGCACGTCCACGCTTTCGCATCTGCGCGAGAACGTGGCGGCCGCGCAGCTCGAGCTGGACGACGACGTGCTCGCCGAACTTGACGCCATCGGCAGCAGCGGCAGCAGCGGCAGCAACGGCGGCGGCGCCCACGCCTGAGCGCGAGGCACCGCGCCGTCATGCCACTTCGGCCATCTCCAGCTTGTTCGCCAGCGCGTCGCGGATCAGGGCGACCGGCCGCACGAGGCGCCCAGGCAGCGCCCCGTGCACGAGCCACACATTCAGGCCCGAGCGGAAATCGGTCGCGTCGATGATCTGCAGCTGGTCGCGCAGCGGGCTGCGTGCGAGCGCCTGCGGCGCGGCGAGCCCGACGCCCATGCCGCGCGCGACCAGCGAAAGCTGCAGTTCCGAGCCGAAGGCCTCGACCGCGACGTTGAACGGCAGACCCGCCATGCCCATCGCACGGCTCAGCGCCGAGCGCATCCCGCAGCCGTCCTGGTTCAGCACCCACGGATGGTGCGCGAGCGCAGCGAGCGTGGTGGGCTCGTCGGGCAAACCAAACGAGCGCGCCGCGACGACGAGGGTCGGCGTGTAGCCGAGCTGAGTCGCGACCACGCCCTGCGGCGGCGTGACCGCGGCGGGCAGCAGGATCACCGCCGCATCGAGTCGTGCGCGCTCGACCTCGTCGAGGAGCCCTGGCGACCAGCCCGCCCTCACGCGCAGCGTCAGCTTCGGAAACTCACCGCGCAATTGATCCACGGGCTGTTCGAGCGCAAGTTCCGAGAGAAACGGCGGCACGCCGAGCTTGAGTTCGCCGACCGGCTCGCTCTCCGGCGAGGCGACCGACATCAGGTCATCGACCGCACGCAGGACCGAGCGCGCGAGGCCATACACCTCGTTGCCCGCGGCCGTGGGCTTGAGGGGCTTGCTCTGACGGTCCAGAAGCTCGATGCCGAGCGTCGTCTCCAGGTTCTGCACGCGGCGCGTGAGGCCCGGCTGCGTCAGGAACAGCCGCTCCGACGCCCGCACTAGCGAGCCGCTTTCGACCACCGCCACGAAGGCTTCCAGATCTCGGGTGTTCACAATAACTCCGCATAAAGATTATCGCGATAATTCAATTGTCGCATAACGTGACGCTCCCTACGATACGTGAACCTGCCACGTTGCGGAGCCAATCGATGGAGCACCCTGCTGAAACCTGCACGCGCGTGATGGCGCGCGAAGCCACCCCCGCGAGCCACGCTAGTCACGCCACTCACGCCACGCTCACGCTGCCGATGACGCTGTTCTTCGCCGCCGCAGTCGGCGTGATCGTCGTCAATCTGTCCGCGGCCCAGCCGCTCGCCGGGCTCGTGAGCCAGTCACTGCAGTTGCGCCCGGAATTCGTCGGCGCGGTCGCCATGCTGCCGCAGCTCGGCTACGCAGCCGGCCTGCTGCTACTCGTGCCGCTCTGCGATCTGCTCGAAAACCGCCGCCTGATTTTCCGCACGCTGCTGGCGTGTTCTGTCTTTCTGGCCCTCGCGGCGCAGGCGCGCTCGGGCCCGCTCTTTCTCGCCGCGGCGTTCCTCGCGGGTGCGACCTCCAGCGTGATCCAGATGCTCGTGCCCATGGCCGCCTCGATGGCGCCCGAAAGCCAGCGCGGGCAGGCCGTAGGCAACGTGATGAGCGGCCTGATGCTGGGCATCCTGCTGTCACGGCCGCTCGCGAGCCTGATTGCGGGAACGCTGGGCTGGCGCGCCTTCTACGGTATCGAAGCGGTGGCGGATGCCCTGCTCGCGGTGATCCTCTTTCTGCGCACGCCGCGCCGCATGCCGAGCGTGACTGCGCGCTACGCCGATCTGCTTTATTCGCTCTGGACGTTGCTGCGCACCGAGCGCGTTCTGCGACGCAGCGCCCTCCTTGCGGCGCTAGCCCTGGGCGCCTTCTCGGCGTTCTGGACCGCGGTCGCCCTGCTGCTTTCGCAGCCGCCGTTTTCGCTCGGCATGCACGGCATTGCCGCGTTCGCGCTGGCGGGCGCGAGCGGCGCGATCGTCACGCCGCTCGCGGGCCGGCTGGGCGATCATGGCGCGGGGCGCGCGGTGCAATACGCCGCGCACGCGACGATGCCCGGCGCGGTCGTGCTCCTGGGCGTAGCGGGCGCGGGCTGGGGCGGCTTTTCGCCCGCCGCGCATCCCGCGCTGGCGCTCGGCCTGCTCGTTGTGGGCGCGGCTGCGCTCGATGCGGGCGTCATCGCCGACCAGACGCTCGGACGGCGCGCGATCAACCTGCTCAACCCAGCCGCGCGCGGCCGGCTCAACGCGATTTTCGTCGGGATGTTCTTCATCGGCGGCGCGGCCGGCGCGCTCATGGCCGGCGCGGCGTGGGCCACGGCACGCTGGAGCGGCGTGTGCCTGGTCGCCCTCGGCTTCACGGTAGCGGTCATCGCGCTCGGCTTCGTCTACCGCGCGTCGCCGGCTTCTAGCCGGTAACGCCCCGCCCGGCGAACCCATGAAAAAAGCCGCGGCTGATTCAGCCGCGGCTTTCCTGTATCTGCGTTGCCACTCGCGTATCGAACGATACGAAACGACACGAAGCCAAACGAAGCGAAGCGCGCCCGACTTCCCGGTCAACCTGTCATGCGCGCGTCGATGCGCTCACGTCTGCTGATCCGACCCTTCCGCGGGCTGCGCGGTGTTGTCGTCGGCGGGCTTTTCGTCTTCCTTCTTCTCGACTAGCTGCTCGACTTCCTTGGCGCCCTCGAAACCGGCAACCGCGGCGGCTGCCTTGGTCAGGAAGCCTGCATTCGGATCGAGCTTCTCGGCGCCTTCCACAGCAGCGACCGCACCGGCAATTTCACCCACCTTGTCCAGAATGCCCATTTCACCCCTCCAGTTGAAACCCGCTCCGGGCTGACGAGGCGATGTCTCGCCCCCCGTGCGCCGCACCTTCCATCCAGCGAGCGCGCCGCTTCATTGTGTGCCTGCTCGATGGCCGCATCAATCACTAACTCATTAATCTGACAATGATTAACGATGTTATATACGAACGCATATTGCGACGCGTCAATTGTTTGACTATAGTGAGGTTGTCTCCTCCATGTCTCCCTTGGCATGGTTCAAGCCCGCATTTGCTGCGGGCTTTTCTTTTTGCTGCCTCGCGTTTTCACCGGGCGCTGGCTCGCCCCTGGCCTGCGGGCCGCGGCCTGGCTCACGCCGTCCGCTGGCATAATCGTCCCTTCGCCGTTTTCCAGCCCTCTTTGATCTCGCCGCTGCAATGAATCTGCATACCTGGTGGCTGTTCCTCGTCACCGTCTTCGTCGTCTGCGCCATCCCCGGTCCTAACATGCTGCTCATCATGTCGCACGGCGCGCAGTACGGACTGCGCCGCACGAGCGCGACTATGGCCGGCTGCCTTTCCGCGCTGGTTCTGATGCTGGCCGTTTCGGCAGCCGGGCTCGGCGTGTTCCTGCAAGCGTGGCCGACCATGTTCAACGCGCTGCGCTTCATCGGCGCCGCGTACCTCGTGTACCTGGGCATCAAAGCCTGGGGCGCACCCGTGCCCGAGGCCGCCGCGGACGTTGCCGAACGTGTGGCCGCACGCCCCGTACGCTCGCCGCTCGCGCTCTATCGCAACGGCTTCTTCGTCGGTGGCAGCAACCCGAAGGCGATCCTTTTCGCGGCGGCGCTCCTGCCCCAGTTCATCGACGCGACCCGACCGGTGCTGCCGCAGTTCGGCGTGCTCGTTGCGACCTTCGCCGTGTGCGAAGTGAGCTGGTATCTCGTCTACGCGGGTTTCGGCACGCGCATCGGCGCGACGCTCAAGAGCCGCCGCGTGGCAAAAGCGTTCAACCGCGTGACGGGCGGGGTGTTCGTCGGGTTTGGCGCGATGATGGCTTTGATTCGGCAGTAAGGCTTGCCGGGCGGCGCGATGGACGTGGCACGGGAACCATAAAACTCTAACTTCAGAGTTCACTGCTTCCCTGTTTGCAGCCCAAGCGCCTGCCTGGGCCGGAATCGCAACATATCGGCGCGTAACGCCTTACCGATAGATTCCATTTCGCTCTCCCGGATGCACGCGCCAGGCCGGCCGGCCGGTAGTCGCCGGTCTGATCTGTGGAGATGAGAAATGCTTCCACCCACGCGCAAATTAATCTGGACTGCTACGGATATATCGTATCTGTGGCTACCCTGCTCCAGACCAAAGAGACTGGCATCGCACGTCGGCGAGACCAGGGTTTTCCCACGTTATGCGAGTCTCGCATAGGGACATGCCACCCCCGCATCGTCCTTTTTTTGACCGCTTCTACCATCCGGTCTGACTCTGGTGTGAGGTGTGAGGCGTGATCCATCCCGCAACCAATCGAATTCGGAGTCGAGGGATCGCCCGCTTTGTTCAGTTCATCAACGAGCCGGTGAGTTCGCCGTTCCTTCCGTCTAAGGTCTCTTCCATTTGCACACGATCATGAATAAATTCGCGCACCCCGTATCGGCTCATTTTCGTACGACCATTGCCGCCGCACTGGCCATATTCCTTGCCCTTCCGCTCTATTCCACGCCCGCCGCGGCCGCGGACACCAGCGCCGAACAACAAACGAATGCCTCCGGCCAGCCAAAACAACTTCCGCGCGTCATCGTGCTTGCAACCGGAGGCACGATCTCCGGAACGGCGGATGCCCGTTCCGCAATCGGATACAACTCGGGCGAGCGCACCGGGCAGCAGTTGATCAAGGATGTACCTGGCATCGAGAAATTCGCCACGATCTCGGCGGAGCAGATTTCGAATATCGGTTCGCAAGACATGAACGACAAGGTCTGGTTCCACCTCGCCAAACGCATCAATGAGGTTTTTGATCGCGGCGAGGCAGACGGTGTCGTGATCACGCATGGCACGGACACGATGGAGGAAACCGCGTTCTTTCTGAAGAACGTTATCCATTCCACCAAGCCTGTCGTGCTCGTAGGATCGATGCGACCGGGCGGTGTCACCAGTGCTGACGGCCCCAATAACCTCCTCGAAGCCGTTGAAGTTGCCGCAAGCCCTCAGTCGCAGGGGCGTGGTGTGATGGTGGTCATGAACGATACGATTCATGATCCGCGCTGGATCACCAAAACGAATACCACTTCCCTTCAGACGTTTCTGTCTCCCAACGCCGGGCCAATCGGCTACGTGGATCCGGCGTCGATCCGCTTCGTTGCGCCCGTCCTCGCGGCTCGCAAGTCCTCGTACACGCTGCCCGCTGACGGACAATTGCCCCGGGTCGAGATTGTCTTCGCGCACAGCAACATGGACGCGACACAAATCGACCATGCGATCGCAGACAAGGCGAAGGGGATCGTGATCGCGGGGGTCGGCGACGGCGACGTTTCCAACGCCGCCATGCTGGCCATGCAGCGCGCCGCAAAAATGGGCGTCGTTGTCGTTCGGTCTTCGCGGGTTGTGTCGGGTTTCGTGAACCGCAACGTCGAAGTCGACGATGACAAGAGCGGATTTGTCGCGTCCCTCGATCTCAATCCCGAGAAGGCCCGTTTGCTGACCCAACTGCTGATCGCCAATGGGATCACGTCCCCCGCGCAGGTCCAGGCCGCGTTTTCTGCGACTTACTGACCGAAGCCGGAGTGGATTGCGCCCGCAATGAGTCGGCGCGGGTGCAATTCGCATGGTTGCGATCACCGACTTTCAGCGGGTCAGTCGCGATAGCGAGCGTGACCTGGTGCAACGGTACCAGCGTAAGATCGGAGCTTCCTGAAAACGGTATTTCGCGTCTCGGAAGGCGGGCCATACATATGGAAATCAAGTGGGTCGAGGACTTCATCGCCCTTGCTCAATACCAGAGCTTTTCGCGCGCAGCGGAGTTCCGCAATGTCACGCAGTCTGGGTTCAGCCGGCGCATTCAATCGCTGGAGCAATGGGTCGGCGCGGAATTAATCGATCGCAGCAGCTTCCCTCCGGTGTTGACGCCCGCAGGTCAACTCTTCCGCGAAGTCGCTGAAGACATCCTGAATAAGCTCTTCGATACACGCGCCATCATCCGGACTGAAAAACGCATCGCAGGCAAGAGCCTCCAGATTGCCGCTGGCCACACGATCGCGCTGAATTTTCTGCCTGCGTGGCTCAAGGCGCTTTCCGCCCACTTCGGGGACGTGCGCGCGCGCGTGGTGCCGGCCAATGTGCACGACTCGATCCTGACGCTCGTGAACGGCAACTGCGAATTGATGTTCGCCTACCACCACCCTGAACTGCCCTTGCATCTCGATCCCGCGAAGTATGAGCATCTCACGGTGGGTATCGACACGCTCATGCCCGCCAGCCGGCCAAACCTGCGTTCCGCGCCGATGTATCGACTGCCAGGAACCGCAAAACAGCCGCTGCCTCACATTTCATACACGGAGACGAGCTATTTCGGCCGTTGCCTTGCAGTGCTGCTCGGTCGAGCCCCCTCTGCACCGTCCTTGTTGCTTCACTATGAATCGGACATGGCCGAGGTGCTCAAAAAAATGGTCATGGAAGGCGAAGGGATGGCGTGGCTGCCGAAGAGCGCGATAGCCGCGGAACTGGATGCGAGTGAACTGGTCCCCGCAGGGCCGACGCCCTGGAATCTGGATATCGAGCTTCGGGTCTACCGCGACGCATCGAATCGCAGTGAGTTTCTCGATACGCTCTGGCAGCATCTTCGCGCGGTTGTACAGTCTGGCGTCTAGGGTATTCCCGCGTTATGCAAAATTCGCATACGCGCATGCAACAACGGCATCATCGCTTCTTTTGGCACCCCTAATATGCCTCCCAACGCTTGGCCGAGGTCGCAGTCGATCTCGCTCCAGGCGTCTCTCAACGTACACCGGTCATGTCTTGACCACCTTGCGTCACTCAAGGACAGACGGAAATGAAAAATCGCCTCACCGTTTTTATTGCCGTTGGCATGATACTGGGCGTCATTGCGGGCTACGCATGTCACGCCAGCACATCCGACCCGGCGACACTCAAAGCCATTGCAGGATACTTCTCGATCATCACGGACATCTTCCTGCGTCTCATCAAGATGATCATCGCGCCACTGGTGTTCGTCACGCTGGTGTCGGGCCTCGCCGGCATGGACAGCGGCCAGGACGTCGGCCGCATCGGTTTGCGTTCGGTGGGCTGGTTCGTTTGCGCGTCGCTGATTTCGCTCACGGTGGGCCTCGTCTTCGCCAATCTCCTGCAGCCGGGGGCCGGCCTGCACATGGTGGCGGGTACCGGCGAGGTCGATACCGGCCTGAATACCTCGGCACTGAACTTCAGGGACGTCCTGACCCACGCCTTTCCGACCAGCCTGCTCGACGCCATGGCGCGTAACGACATCCTGCAGATCCTGGTCTTCTCCGTCTTCCTCGGCCTTGGACTGAGCGCAACGAAGCGCGACGCGCGCGTCAAGGTCGTGATCGAGATGATTGAAGGCATGGTGCCCGTCATGCTGCGGGTGACGAACTACGTCATGCGGGCGGCGCCCTTCGGCGTGTTCGGTGCGATCGCCTCGGCGGTGACGCTGCGCGGCCTCGACGTCATCTACACGTATGGCAAGTTGATTGGCTCCTTCTATCTGGGGCTGGTCGTGCTGTGGGCGATCCTGGTTTTCGTCGGCTATCTGTTCCTCGGCCGTCGCGTCGGCACCTTGCTCAAGGCGGTGCGCGAACCCGCCATGATCGCGTTTGCGACGGCGAGCAGCGAGGCGGCCTATCCGCGGCTGACCGAGCAGCTGGAGCGCTTTGGCGTCGACAAGAAAGTCGTCGGCTTCACGCTTCCGCTGGGCTATGCGTTCAATCTGGACGGCTCGATGATGTATCAGGCGTTCGCGGCCATCTTCATTGCCCAGGCGTTCGGGGTCAACATGCCGATCTCGCAGCAGTTCTTCATGCTGCTCGTGCTGATGCTAAGCAGCAAGGGCATCGCCAGCGTCCCGCGCGGCTCGGTGGTGGTGGTCGCGGCAGTGGCGCCGATGTTCCATTTGCCGGTCGAAGGCGTGGCCATGGTGCTTGCGATCGACCAGATCCTCGACATGGGCCGCACGATGACCAATGTGATCGGCAACAGCGTGGCGACCGCGGTGATCGCGAAGTGGGAAGGCGCGCGAGCGAGCAACGCCGCCGACTTCATCGAGGACGACGAACAGATTTTCGGCCCGGCGCATGGTGGAGCAAAATGACTTCCGATGTCGCCGGCCACAAGCGCAAGTTCGGTATTGTCGGCGGCCTGGGGCCGCTGGCAAGCGCAGATGTTTTCTTCAAACTGGTGAAGGCGACGCCCGCATCGACCGATGCCGAACACTTCGACGCAATCTTTCAGCAGTCGCCATTTCCCAACTCGGGCTCCGGAAGCACCGCGACGACGGAACGCAAGCTGTACATCTTCGAGATGATCCGGGACTTCGAGAAGCGCGGCGTGACCACGGTCGTGCTGCCGTGCTTTCTCAGTCACACCTTCATCGACGAACTGCGCGCGAACACGCGCTTGCAGATCGTGGACATGATCGAGGCGGTTCGCAGCCATGTGCGACGCAAGTTCCCGGGTGTAAGCCGCATCGGCATACTCGCCTCCGACTACACGCGGGAAAAGCGCCTGTTTGAACGGTACTTTGCGTCGCCCGAGTTCGAAATCATCCACCCTCGATGCGCTGAACGCTTCGATCCGGTTACGGAAGCGGTATATGGATCGGACGGCATCAAGAGCGGGAACCTGCGCGGGCGTCCGGTCGAGCTGTTGCGCGAGGCTTGCCGGGATCTGGTCGAGCAAGGTGCCCAGGTGATCGTGCCCGGCATGACAGAAATCGCCCTGGTTGCGGATGAAATCGGCCCGCTGGGCGTGCCGCTCGTCGATGCCAACCTCGCGTATGCGCAGTACGTCGTCTCTGGCGGCTACGGTTCGCCGTCTCACAACTTCAAGGTTGGGGTCGTGGGCGGTGTGGGGCCCGCGGCGACGGTCGATTTTCTGCAGAAGATTGTCCGCAATACGCCCGCCACGCGCGACCAGGATCACATCAAGCTGCTGGTCGAACAGAACCCGCAGATTCCGGACCGCACCGAGAATCTGATCGGCGACGGCGCGGACCCAACGGTCTCGCTGTACGCGACGTGCAAGCGGCTCGAAGACGGCGGCGCGGACATCATCGCCATTCCGTGCAACACTGCGCATGCATTCGTCGAGCGCATCCAGCCGTACCTCAACATCCCGATTGTGAACATGTTGACGGTCACGGTCGGCTATCTGCGCGAGACTTATCCGGCGCTTCGTGATGTCGGCGTGCTCGCGACATCGGGCACGATCGAGAGCGGGGTCTATCGAAAGGCGCTCGAATCGCAGGATCTTCATCAAGTCGTGCCCTCCCCGGCGCTACAGGAGCGCGTAATGGAAGCCATCTACGGCAAACATGGCGTCAAGGCGGGATTGACGACGGGGCAGTGTCAGGAAGACATCGCTGCCGCCATGGAAGGACTGATTGCCGAAGGCGTTGAAGTCGTCGTCCTTGGGTGCACCGAACTCCCGCTCCTTTTGACCGGGAGTGAATTCGTGGGCAGCGGCGGCGCGCGCGTCAGGCTGATTGATCCCACCGACGTTCTCGCTCGACAGTGCATCGCGTACGCATTGTCGGCAGACGCGACCCTCGGTTGACCCGAACACTCTCCAACGGAGCAAAGAGATGTCCAATCGTTCTGAACGCATCGAACACGATCTTCTTGGCGACCTCGCCGTGCCCAATGAAGCCTATTACGGAGTCCATACGCTTCGTGCGCTCGCCAATTTTCCGATTACCGGCATTCCGATCTCGACTTATCCGAATCTGGTCAACGCCCTGGCGTACGTGAAAGAGGCCGCGGCGATAGCGAACTACGAGTTGCGCCTGCTCCCCGAGCACAAGATGAAGGCCATCGTTCATGCGTGCCAGCAGATCCGTGAGGGGGTTGTCCACGACCAGTTCGTCGTCGACGTGATTCAGGGCGGGGCCGGCACGTCGACCAACATGAACGCGAACGAGGTGATTGCCAATCTCGCGCTCGAACATCTTGGTCACGAACGAGGGGACTACGCGGTACTGCACCCAAACGAAGATGTGAATCTGGGGCAAAGCACCAACGACGTTTATCCGACTGCGCTGAAAATCGCCACGTATATGGGCATTGCGCAACTGGTCGATGCGATGGGCGTCTTGCGCGAATCGTTCGAACGGAAGGCGGCGGAGTTTCGCGACGATCTGAAGATGGGGCGAACCCAGTTGCAGGACGCGGTCCCCATGACCCTGGGACAGGAGTTCAGCACCTTCGCAGTCATGCTCGAAGAAGATCAGGAACGTCTGCGGGAAGCGTCAAAACTGATTTGCGAAATCAACCTGGGCGCCACGGCGATCGGCACGGGCATCAACACGTCGCCCGACTATGCGCCGCTCGTCTGCCGCCATTTGGCCAGCGTCACGGGTATCCCGGTGACGACGTCGCCCAATCTCGTGGAGGCGACCCAGGACGTCGGCTCGTTCGTGCAACTGTCGGGCGTGCTCAAGCGCGTGGCGGTCAAGCTTTCAAAGACCTGCAATGACCTTCGCCTGCTATCGAGCGGCCCGCGCGCAGGCCTTGGCGAGATCAATCTGCCGCCGGTTCAGGCGGGCTCCAGCATCATGCCGGGCAAGGTCAACCCGGTCATTCCGGAGGTGGTGAACCAGATCGCTTTCGAAGTCATTGGCAATGACGTGACGGTAAGCTTTGCCGCGGAGGCCGGTCAATTGCAGTTGAATGCGTTCGAGCCGGTCATTGCGCACAGCCTGTTCAAGAGCGTGGCGCACCTGCGTGCGGGATGTCTCACCCTGGCGTCGAGGTGTGTCGACGGGATCACGGCCAATCGCGAGCGACTTCGTTCGCTCGTTGAAAATTCGATCGGCATCGTGACCGCACTGAATCCGTACATCGGCTATACGAATGCGACGCAGGTAGCCCAGGAAGCGCTCGTCTCGGGAAGGAGCGTCGCCGATATTGTCATTGAGAGAGGATTGCTCACGCGGGCGCAACTCGAGGACATTCTCAAGCCAACGATGCTGACGCAGCCGAGGCATCACCTGCCGCTTGCATAGTTGCCGTACGCCGCCAATCAAACACCGCCACATCCGGCTGAAGTCCAGCGCGTTCATGCAGCTGGACGGCCAGCCACCGTATGGCTAATTGCGACCTTGCATACGGTAGAGTTCGTTGGCGCGCGTAAGATGGGCGCGCATCGCCTCCTCGGCGGCGTCGCCGTCACGGGCGGCGATCGCATCGACGATGCGTTGATGCTCGGTGAGCGTCAGCTCCTCAACGCCTGGCGCGCGCACGAGCGGCTGGTAGTATTCGCCCGCCCACCGGAACAGCGACTCCACGATCGAGGGAAAAATCGGGTTGCCGCTGATCTTCGCAATTTCGCGGTGGAACGCCATGTCCCTCTCGATGAATTCCGCGAGATTGACCATGGACGCGCGATGCTGCGCCACGCTTAACTGAAGCCGTGCGACGTCCTCTTCAGTAGCCCGCTCGGCTGCCATGCGGGCAGTGCCGGTTTCCAGGAAGAGCCGCGCATGCTTGAGGTGCTCGAGCATGTCGGGCTGGGTGCGCAGCAGATGCAGCGCGCCACCGGCGATCTGGGCGATCAGGCGGTCGGCTGTCGGCACGACCACGCGGGCGCGCTCACCATGCACGATCTCGACGATGCCGGAACGCTCCAGCGCCTGCAGCGCTTCGCGCACCGCCGGCCGCCCGACGCCGTATATCTCCATCAGCTCGCGCTCGGACGGCAACTGTGCGCCGGGCGCGATCTCGCCCGCACGGATGCGTTCCATGAGCCGGTCGACGACTTCCTGGTATAGCTTGCGACGTGGAATGATCTCGCCCATTGCAGTGGTACTGTAAACGTCTGGTGTAATGACAATACCACACCGCGCCGCCGGCCACCACGTCACCGCCGGATCACTTCGTCTGCCCTTCGCGCACGGCGCCAAAGAAGTCGGCCTGGCCGATCTGTCCGCCCTTGAGCACGATTTCGAGGCCATCGCGCCCGGCAGCGCTCGACCACGCCCGGCACAGCGGCGCACCGGGCGCCACGCCCGCCGCCACACTCAGCGCGTCAATACCGAGCGCGCTGGCGACCTCGCCCGAACTGTCGCCGCCCGCAACGACCACACGCGAGACGCCGGTGCGATCGAGCATGCGCCGCATCAACTCAGCGAGCGCACGGCCCACCTCGCGGGCAGCGTCCTGGCGCGTGCGTCCGGAGCGCCGCGCAATCTCGTCGAAGCCGCGCACGACCGGGTCGTCCGGGCCTTCCGCGCTGTGGACCAAGGCGCTGCTTCCGCTGACGATGGCTTGCGTAGCCGCACCGGCCGCCCGTTCGATTTCAGCGGGTCCGGCCTGCGAATCGAGGGCACGCGCGAGGTCGAGCCGATCCACGTGAAAACCGTGCTGGCGTGCCCAGCCAATCTGTGCCGCGGTGACAGGCGAACAACTGCCGCTCACCACGCCAATCGCCTCGACCGGGCTCGCCGCGGGCAACGACGGCGCAGCAGGCAGCCAGCCTCGCGAGCGCCAGTACGCGGCAAGCGCGTACTGGAGGCCCGATGACGAGGCCGTGAACACCCCTTCTCCACGCGCTTCCCAAACGAGGCGGCCCGCTTCTGCCAACGTTTCGTCGTCGAGCACATCGATCAGCACGACGGGGGTATCGTCCGCGCATAGCATGCCCACGCGTGTGACGCCCTCCCCGGCGCGCAACTGAAGCATGTCGACGAGTTCGACGCGGCGCGCCGTCTGCCGCGCGAGATGGCGGCGCAGATCGGCTTCGTCCATCGGCGTCACGGGGTGGCGCGCCATCGTCGGATGACGGTCGAGGCGATAGCCGACGCCGTCGACGGCTGCGAAGAGATTGCCGAACACCTGGTAGCGTTTCAGGCGCGGTGCGCCGATCACCATGGGCGACCAGCGCCCCGGCATGTGCTGCGCGCCGATGTCGATCGCGGCGCCAATCGAACCGACCTCAGGCGACGAATCGAACGTGGAGCACACCTTGTACTGCAGCACCGGTGCGCCGAGCGCGGCGAGGCTCGAAAAAGCATGTGGCAGCGTCTCGCGCATCCACGCCGTGCTGCGCCCGCGCGACGATCCCGCAATGCCCACACAACGCGCCTCGGGAAAACGCGCGAGCGCCTCGGGTGTGGGCGTATCGAGAAAAAGGATGGTGGGGATGCCCGCGGCCGTCATGGCCTCCATCGCATCGGTCGACCCCGTGAAGTCGTCGCCGTAATACGCGAGCAGCAGGCCCTCGGGCAGGGACGCGTTGTTTGCTTCGGCCATCCCGCTGCTCACTTCCAGAAGCCGAGCGCCGCGCGCAAGGACGGATGCCTTTGCGCGTGCTGCTCCAGCGGTACGCCTTCGATGGCGGCGCACCAGGCTTCGCGCAATGCATCGACGCCCGCGGCCACGCCCTGCGGGTGTCCGAAGATGCCGCCGCCCGCCGTGTGGATGAGATCCGCGCAACCGAGTGCGGCGTAGGTATCGGCGGCCTGCAGGCCGGTCTGCCCCGAGCTGAAAACAGGCATGGCCGGCATTGGGGCGCTTGCCATCACGGGCGCGAGCACGGCGCGCGCAGCGGCGATCACGCTTTCGTCGGGCTCGCTGAACTTGTTGCGCAGGCCGTTCACGTGCACGTGGTCCGCTCCCGCGAGACGCCAGATCATCTGCCACGGCGCGTAGTCCCAACCGAGCGCCGGACTGCGCGAGAGGTAGCCCCACCCCGCCCGATGCGCGTGGATGGGCAACTGCGAATGCCGCCGCAACTCATGCAGTCCCACAATCCCTACCGAATTGAGCACGGCCATCACGCACGTCCCGCCATACGCGAGCACGAGATCGTGGCGCCGGCGCATCTGGTCGAGGTCGCCCGTGAGATTGAACGCCACCATCACCTTTTTACCGGTGCGTTCGGCGTGCTCGTCGACCACGCGCATCACCGCCTTCACGCGTTCGTCGAAAGGACAATGCGGGCCATCGGCCTGTAGTTCGTCATCCTTGATAAAGTCGATGCCGCCCTGCACGAGCTCGCGCACCTGCTGCGCGGTTTGCTCGGGCGAGAGCCCCACGCTCGGCTTGATGATCGTGCCGATCAGTGGACCTCGCGCCACGCCCGTGAGGCGACGCGTGCCTTCGATGCCGAACGCCGGCCCCGGATAGGCCGCCGCGAACGACTCTGGCAGTCGCAGCCCGGTGAGCCTCAGGCCCGACACCTGACGCAGCTCGAACAGGTTGCCCGCAATGGTCGACATCAGATTCGGCAGCGACGCGCCGAAATTCCCGATCGGCCACGAGAGTTCGAGCGTACAGCGCGTGTAGGTGTCTGAGCGCATGCCGCCGGGCAGGCTCGGCGCATCCGCGGTTTCGAGCACGTCGAGGCGCTCGACCCGCGCGCCCGAGCGCGCCTTCAGCTCGGGGGTTTCGTTTGGCAGTGCGACGAAGGTGCCGCTCGACTGCTCTCCGGCGATGACGTCGGCGGCACGCCGCGGATCATCGCCGGTTTCCAGCCAGTAAGTCGCGTGAATACGTTCGGTCACGGTGTGCTTCCTGTTTCGGGTCAGGTGATGCGGCGAATGCTCTCGGCGATCTCGGCGCGGTCGAACACGCCCTTCCAGTCGTCGCGCATGAGGCGCGGTTTGCCGAATTCGATCGCCTTGTTGCAGGCGTCGGAGAACGCGCCGGGTATCTCGTTGAAGATCACCGCGCTCAGGATGTTCATGTGGCCGAGCAGGAAGTCGCGCGCCGCTTCCTTGGGCACGCCGCGCTGGATGGTCTCGTCCATCGCTTCTCGCATCACGTACAGGAGCGTCGCGCAGACTGTTTCGGAGAGGCCCGGCTCGAGCATGGCCATCTGGTCCACACTCAGGCGATACGAGCGCAGGATCGGCGCGTAGATGGTTTTCGCCACGTCTTCGCCGAGATCGAACGCCTCATCCGGGCCCTGCATCAGCGCGCTCGTGATCGACTGCTTCGCGTATGCGCCACCGAAATGATCGTGAAGTGACTTTTCATCGACATCGTAGTTAAAGATGATCGGATGGCATGGATGCGCCACGAAGTACGTGAGATCGGGCCGCTCCGGCAGATGGCCCGCGAACGGCGCGGCGGCGTCGAGCGTCATCACCATCGTGCCGGCCTTCAGCATGGGCGAGATCTCGTGGCTCAGCTTGCCGATCAGCGTATCGGGCACGGCGAGGATGACGACGTGGGCGCTATCGAGCGCCGCTTCGACCGACACGCAGTCGATGTTCAGCTCGTCCTTGAGTCGCTTGCGGCCCGCCTCGCCGACTTCCACGTGCGCCACGCGGTAGTCCGACTTCTGCAGGTTGCCCGAAAGGCGAAAGCCCATCTTTCCGCCCGCGCCAAAGAGCGCGATTTTCTCTTTCATGCTCATCCTCCTTGCAAGGTCCGTGAGTCCAGGTTCGATCAGTTCGCGGCGAGCGTGCGTGCGCCCTCGCGTGCTGCGCGCGGTTCCCGGGCGAAAGCCAGCGCGAGCACCGCGCTCAGCAGCATCAGTGCGCCGACGACGAACATCGGCGCGTGGTAGGAGCCGGTTGCATCGTGCATGGCGCCCGTCACGTAAGGCGCGACGAAGCCCGCCACGTTGCCGACCGTGTTGATGAGCGCGATGCCAGCGGCGGCGCCCGCGCCCGAGAGCGAGCGGGCCGGCAGCGTCCAGAAGCACGGCAGCGCGGCGAACACGGCGCAGGCCGTCACCGTGATGACGGCAATGCTGGCGGCCGGCGACTTCATGTAGAGCGCGAGCGGAATGCTCAGCGCGCCGAGCACCGCGGGAATCCCGACGTGCCATCCGCGCACGCCGCGGCGCGTGGCGTCGCGGCTCCAGACGAAGAGTGCGATGGCGGCCGGCAGATACGGAATGGCCGTAATGAGCCCCTTCTGGAACACGTTGAAGTGCGTGCCGAACTGCCCTTCGAATCCGCCGATGATGGTCGGCAGGAAGAACGCGAGCGCATAGAGGCCATAGACGAGGCCAAAGTACATCAGCGAAAACATCCACACGCGCGGGCTCAGCAGGGCCGCGCCCGCATGCGCGCCGTGGCTCACGGCGTCCTGCTCTTTTGCGCGCGCCTCGGCTTCGATTTCCGCGGTGAGCCATGCCTGTTCGTCCCGTGTGAGCCAGCGCGCCTGCGAGGGACGGTCGCTCAGATAGAACCACGCGATCACGCCCACCACGATGGCGGGCAAGGCCACACCGATGAACATCACGCGCCACCCCGCCAGCCCGAACCACCCATGCGCCCCGATGAGCAGCGCGGCGAACGGCGCGCCGATCACGATGGTGAGCGGCTGCGCCAGATAAAACAGCGCAAGGATATGGCTGCGATGGCGCTGCGGCACCCAGTTGCTGAGGAAAAGGATCGCGCCGGGGAAAAAGCCCGCCTCCGCTACGCCCAGCAGGAAACGCAGCACATAGAGCGAGGTCGCGCTGTCGACCCACGCGAGCAGGAGCGCGACCACGCCCCACGTCACCATGATGCGCGCGAGCCAGCGGCGCGCGCCGTAGCGATGCAGCGCCAGGATGCTCGGCACTTCGAGAAAGATGTAGCCGATAGAGAACACGCCCGCCGCGAAACCGAACTGGGCCGCGTCGAGACCGAGGTCGTGCGCCATCCCGTTCGGGCCGGCAAACGAGATCGCGGTGCGGTCGAGGAAGTTGATGAAGAACATCAAGGCGACGAACGGCACGAGGCGCAGCGAGACCTTGCGGATCGTCGGACGTTCGAAAGCGGATTCGGCTTTTCCTGAAACGGCTTGCATGTATTTGCTCCCGCGAGATGATCTGCAACAGATCATATGTGCTGGTATGATGAGTAGACCATCATGACGGAACGACAACACCTGGTATTTCCACCGACATGCCAGCACGCCCCAGCGCTTATGAGCTGCGAACGCTGCGCCTACACCACGCGCGAAGACGCGAACACACAGGCAAACGGACGCAGCGTTACCGGAACACCGGGCGACAGCGTCCACGGCAGGGGCGCGTCGGGCCGTCCGCTCAACGTCCATTCGTCGAGGCTCGTCGCCTGCAGCGACGTGTGTACTGTTTCGTCGAATTCGAGCTGAACCTCGCGTGGCTCGCTCGTCAGATTGGCCAGCACGAGTTCGATCGCGCCGTCTGCGTGGCGTGCTGCGAGGCACGCGATACCGGCGGCAGCGCCGCTTCCCGTGACGCGCAGGCGCGCCGCTCCTGCCATGCGAGCCAATGCCTTCGCGACATCGAGAACCGGGTAGCGTGCGGGCGTGTTGCCGTCCACATCGGCAAGCCCGCGCGAGCCCGTCAAGGCGCCAAGCGTGAGCGTTTCGATTCCCGCGCCTTCGAGCGCAGCCGCGTATCCGGCGAGCCAGGTCGCGCCGAACAGGGCGCGCTGGCGCGGATCGTTGGCGGCCATGGCGACGCGTTCGCCTGCGGGATTCGGCATCACGCGCGAACCGTACGGGTTCTGCCGCATGCCGATCGAGACCGGCCCGATCGCGTAGGGCTGCCCGCCGATCAGCGCGCGGCACGAGCGCGTGATGTGGGGAATGGCTTCGAGCGTCTGCATCACACTGCGGTCGTCGGCAGCGTGCACGATGGGGCACGTCGCGTGGGTGACCCAGTCGACCATGTCGAGCGGCGGCCGCTTGCGGTTCAGTTCGGTGAAGTAGCTCAGCATGCCGCCGCCAAGGCGTAGCTTGGGGAACGCACGGCGCGCCTCGCGATAGACCTCATCGAGCGCGGGGCACGGCGGGCTCACGCTGCCCGGCGGGTTCGACTGCCGATGCACGGCCGGGCTCACGACGATGCCCGTCAAGGCGAGGCCCGCCTGGTCGATCTGGGCAGCGAGACGCGAGAGTTCCACAGGCGGCGCCTCGACACCGGGCAATGCAAACTCCAGCACGGCGGGCACGCCGCTTTCGCGCTGCAACTGCGCAAAGCGCTCAAGCTCGGCCATGCCAGCGCTCGCAAGCGGGTCGAAGCCGAGCGTCAATTGCTGCGGCCCGAGTTCTGCAAGCAACGCGAGATTCGCGAGCGCCGCCGCAGCATCGTGTGCGGCGATCGCTACGCCGATCGCAGGTATGGCTTCGGGCAGCGCGGAGTCAGCGCCCCCGATTTCGATCGTGAGTGCGCCAGGCTCGCGCGTCTTTTGCGCCGCCTTCGCCACATCGTCCGCCGCGCTCACGCTCAGCGTCACCGTCTGCGCGAACGCCGCGCCCTTTTCCAGCGTATAGGGCCAGGGTAGTTCAAGCGGTCGTGAGTAGGTCTTGAACGACGCATCGGACCAGTTGCGCTGGTCTTCCATCTCGAACACGTCGCCCGTGAAGGTGCAACGCACCGTCAATCCGTTCGGCAGATCGTGTTCGATTGCCGCGATGTCCTTGAAGGGCTGCCACGGATCGATCAACGCCGGGAAAGCCGCGCTTTCACGACTGCCATCGCCGTGCTCCACACGCGCAGGCGCGCCTGCTACGCCGTCGATGGGATGCAGCACGCAAAACCCGCAACGCGCCGCGAGAAAGTCAGAATACACGGTGACGTCGCTGCGAAACGAGAGCGCGCCATGGCCAGAGCCATCGATGGCAAGTGCAAAGCTGAGCGCATCTCCGTCCGGATTCGCGCAGCGCGCGTCATACGCGACGTGAAAGCCGCCCGCCGTCTCTTCGACATCGATGCGCTCGATCTCGGGACGGCAGGTGCCCCAGTCCTTGTCCCGCACGAGAAACGACACGGCGCGTATGACTTCGGTGCCTTGATAACGGATGTCGTGCAATGCGCCGTCGATCAGCCATGCCGACCACGGTCCCGCTTCGAGGCGGCGCGCCGGTGTCACCGGCTGCTCCGTGCCGTAGTAGACCGCGTTGTTGATACTCGCGCTCATGACGCCGCCTCTCCTGGCACGACGCTGCGCCCCTCGCGTGCCGAAAGATACGTGGCCTCCACAAGTTCCAGCGTACGCAGATTGTCGCGACCGCTCGTGGCAGGCTCGACGCCGCGCCGCAGGCAATCCAGCCAGTGCGACTGAATGCTGGACACGCTGCCCTGGATCGCCACCCAGGGCTCGCTCGTCCATGAGAGCGCACGCGGTGCGACGTTGCGCAACTCCGTACCTGTACGCGTATGGATCTGCAACTGGTAGTCGGCCAAGAGCCGCAGCGAACCCTCGGCGCCGTCGACTTCGATGAACGTCTGCGGAAAGAACTCGCGCGGCAACTGCGTCGCGTAGCTGCAATCCACCACGCTGCTCACGCCGTTTTCATGCGCGAGCAGGATCGTCGCGACGTCTTCGCCGCGAATCGAAGGGTTCACGCGCGCGGTCGTTGCGCTCACGCGCGCCACGTCGCCGAACAGGAAGCGCGCGATATCGAGAATGTGTATGCCGAGATCTTCGACGATAAAGCGCTCGCCCTGCGCCAGATAGGGTTGGCCGCTAAACACATCATAGGCAGAACGAAACGACACACGGCCCCAGAACGGTTGCCCGATCGCTCCCTCGCGCAGCGCCCTTCCGACGGCCTGGATCGCGCTCTGCCAGCGAAAGTTTTCGTGAACCATCAGCGGCACGCCGGCCTCGTGGCACGCTTGAACCATCGCGCGCGCATCGGTGAGCGTGGAGGCGAACGGCTTCTGGCAGATCGTGGCCACGCCGGCCGCCGCCGCAAGCTGCACGAGCGCTCGGTGACTCGGCACGGTGGTCGCGATATCGACGAAATCGAGCCGCTCTTCGCGCAGCATCGTCGCCGCATCCGTGTAACGCCGTTCGATGCCGAACCTGTCGCCGACCTCGTCGAGACGCGCGCGGTTGGCGTCGCACAGCGCGACGATCCGTGCGCCGTCGATGTCCTGCCACGCATGCAGATGATTGAACGAGAAGAATCCGCAGCCGATCAACGCGCCCTTCAATTGCGCCGGTGTTGCACTCATCGGTCACGCCCCCGTTGCGGCCTGCTTTTGCAGGGCAAAGCGCTGCTGCGCGCGCCGCTGAATCTGGTCCACGACCACCGCCGCCACGATGACGACGCCCTTGATCACCGTTTGCCAGAACGAACTCACGCCCATCATCACGAGGCCATCCGAAAGCATGCCGATCACGAACGCACCGACGATGGTGCCGCCGATCTTGCCGCGACCGCCCGACATCGACGTGCCGCCCAGCACGGCCGCCGCGATCGCGTTGAGTTCGAACGTCTCGCCGCTCATGGGGTGAGAAGCGACCAGTTCGGACGCAATGATCAACCCGACGATCGCCGCGCAGAAGCCGGAAAACATATAGACGAACATCTTCACGCGGTTCACGCGTACACCCGAGAGCTGGGCGGCGCGCTCGTTGGCGCCGACCGCGTAGATCTGCCGGCCGAGTGGCGTGCGCGCGGCGATGTACGCTGCAATCACGCCCACCACGACCAGCAGCCATACCGTGAGCGGGATGCCGAGTATCGTCGCGCTGCCGAGAACGGGAAAGCCGCCCGTGCCGTAGGCGGGATTGCCCGTGAGGTTCGGGAAGGTCTCGCCGCCCGAGGACAGCAACGCGGCGCCGCGCGCGATATAGAGCGTGCCGAGCGTCGCGATGAAGGGCGCCACATTCAGCCGCGTAATGAGCAGGCCGTTGATCGCGCCCACGAGTATTCCCGTGATGAGCGCCACGACGATCACGGCGGGCACGCTCAGAAACAATGTGTACTCGCTGCCGATCGGAATGCCCTTGAGGATGAGCCCGCCTGCCACCATGCCCGTCAGGCCCACGACCGAGCCCACCGAAAGGTCGATGCCGCCCGCGACGATCACGAAGGTCATGCCGATCGCGAGGAAGGCATTGAGCGCGACGTGCCGCGACATGATGAGCAGGTTCTCGATGCTCAGAAAGTTGTGGGCGGCGAACGAAAAGAAGACCACGACCGCGAACAATGCGATGAACGTGCGCAGCTTCAGCAGCAGGAGCAGCGGCGCCTCGCCGAAGCTCGCTCCGGGTGCCGTGCTCTTGATGGCCAGCGACATGAATGCTCTCCAGATGAATGCAGGCTAAATGTTGGAACCGTGACAACCGTTGAACGCGCTTGCTCAGGCCGCCTGTTCGTGCGCCGCATGGGCGGCATGCGCCGTCCTGTGCCCGACTGCGGAGGCGGCGACGAGCGCGTCCTGCGTCGCGTCGGCGGCATCGAATTCAGCGGTGACACGGCCGTTCGACATCACGAGAATGCGGTCGGACAAGGCCATCACCTCTTCCAGATCGGACGTCACGAACAGCACGCCCAGTCCGCGGCCGGCCAGGTCGCGCATGACCTTGAAAATGTCCGCCTTCGCGCCCACGTCGATGCCGCGGCTGGGCTCGTCCATCAGCAGGACTTTCGGCGTGGTCATCAGCGCACGGGCGATCACGACTTTCTGCTGGTTGCCGCCGGAGAGCGAGCTGACCGGCAGCCGCCAGTCGGCGACCTTGATCGCGAGGTCGCGAATGTAGTCGAGCACCGAGCGCTGCTCGCGCCGCGGATCGATGTGAAAACCTCGCGCATGGGCCGCGAGACTCGAGAGCGTCATGTTCTCGCCAATCGACATGATGGGCAGCAGCGCGTCGGCCTTGCGGTCCTCGGGAATGAGCGCAAGGCCCTGCGCGACGCGCCCCGCGATCGGCTTGCCGTCGAGCGCCTTGCCGTTCAGCACTACGCTGCCCGTTGCGTGAGGGTGCACGCCCAGAATGCACTCGAACAGCTCGGAGCGCCCCGCCCCCATCAGTCCGTAGATGCCGACGATCTCGCCCGCGTGCAGCGATAGTGAAACGTGATCCACGAGCAGGCCACTGCCCTTGCGCGGCAGCGTGACGTCCCGCAGCGTCAGCACCTCGGCGCCGCGTGTGTGGCCGACGGGGCGCGAAAAGTCCTTCGTTTCGCGGCCCACCATTTGCCGCACGATCCACGGCACGTCGATCTGCGCCATCGGTTGATGGCCCGTGATGAGGCCGTCGCGCAGCACCGTGATGTAGTCGCCGATCCTGACCAGTTCTTCGAGCCGGTGCGAGATGTAGACGATCGACACGCCCTGCGCCTTCAGCTCCGCAATCACGCGAAACAGCACGGCCACTTCCGCCGCGCTGAGCGCCGAGGTGGGTTCGTCGAGAATCAGCACGCGCGCGTCGTGGGCGAGTGCCTTCGCGATCTCCACGAGCTGCTGCTGCCCGATGCGCAGATCCTCGACCAGCGTGTCAGGGCTGAGGTCGAGTTCGAGCCGCTCGAGCAACTCGCGCACTTTCTCGCGCTGCGCGGCGGCGTCGATATCGATGCCGACGCGCGTGATTTCGTGCGCGATGAAGATGTTCTCGGCGATCGTGAGGTTCGGAAAGAGGTTGAGTTCCTGAAACACGATGCCGATGCCGTGGCGCAGTGCCTCCGCACTGCTGCCCGGTGCGACAGGCTTGCCGTCCAGAACGAGATTCCCGCTGGTCGGTTGCTCCGCGCCCGCGATGATTTTCATGAGCGTGGATTTTCCCGCGCCGTTCTCGCCCACAAGGACATTGACTGCGCCACGCCGCACCGAGAAGTTCACGCCCTTCAGTGCAACCGTGCCGGGATAGACCTTGGTGACGTCCTCGACCTGGAGGATCACGTCCGCATTGCAGGCATCGGTCATGACTTGCCCCCGACCGTGACCGCGAGCGGCACGATCTCCGGCTGGTCGCTCGACGAGTCGTACGAGAACGACCCCGTTACGGTAATCGGCTTGCCTTTCAGATCGTTGCGCGGCAGCGGCTTCATGACGTGATTCGCCGCGTACACATTGAGCGCCGTGCCAAACTGCGCATACTCGATCTGGTTGCGGAAATTGCTGAACGAAATGAAATCGAGCGAATCGCGCAGCGTGGTGCCGAGCACCGTCGGGCCGATGTCGACGATCACGCTCGCCTGCCCGCTGCCGTCGACGTCCACGCCCACGGTGCCCTGGCTCGACTGCGTGTCCACGTCCACGATGGTGCCGTGCAGCGTGGTGGGAAAATTCCACGGCGCGCCATCGTCCTTGCCGCGGTAGCCGTACTTGTGGCCGGCGGCGTCGGGGTCCGCCTTGATCGCGTCGCGCAGCGTGCGATAGTCCACCGCGCGCTTCTCGATGTCGGGCACGATCTTCGTACTCCACATCGACGCCACCATGGCGTTCGGGTCGTAGCCCGCCGACGCATAGTTGTCGTGCGATCCGCCCGAGCCCTGCAGGTCGCTGTTCTTCACGAGCTTGCAGCCGTGCAGCGCGCCGCTCGCCACAACGGCAATGACCGCGTACCGAAGCACTCCCATGCATAACCCCATCTGGTTACGGATGTCGTTGCGGAGCGCGCCGCGCTCCGCTCGTCCGATGCTTGTGCTGCCGATGCGCGCCCTAACGCAACGCGAACATGTCGAGCTTGCTGGCGTTCGTCTTCGTGATGAGCGAGCAGTTGATGAGCTGCTTTTCGGGCTTGCCCGTCGCGCCGGTCTTCAGATACTTGTCGGCCTGATCGACGGCGTCCGTGGCCGCCTCTGCCGCGGGCTGCAGCACCGTCGCGCGGATGTCGCCGCGCTTGATCGCGTCGCGCACGTCGTTGCTGCCATCGAAACCCACCACGATGATGTCGTTGCGTTTCGCAGCCTTCAGCGCGGCTGACGCGCCCATGGCCATGGTGTCGTTGCCGGCTATCACGCCCTTGATGTCGGGGTGGCTCTGCAGGATCGATTCCATCACCGTATAGGCTTCAGTCTGACTCCAGTTCGCCGACTGGCGCTCGACCATCTTCATGTTCGAAAACTGGTCGATCACATCGTGATAGCCCTTCGAGCGGATGCCCGCATTGATATCCGCCTCGCGGCCGACGAGTTCCACGTAGTTGCCTTTCTCGCCCATCGCCTTGACGAAGGCGCGCGCGCCGAGCTGCGCACCCTGGTAGTTGTTCGAAACGATTTGCGAAATGGCGATACCGGTTGCGTTGATTTCCCGGTCGATCAGAAACGCGGGAATTTTCGCGTCCTTGGCCTTCTGGACTGCGGCGATGGACGCCTCCGAACCGGCGTTGTCGAGAATGATCGCCTTCGCCCCGCGGGCGATGGCGGTGTCGACGAGTTGCGATTGCTTGTTGGCGTCGTCGTCGTGGACCAGCACGATGGTGTCGTAGCCAAGCGCCCTGGCGCGCGCGTTCGCCGTGTCGGCTTCCGCCTTGAAGAAGGGATTGTCGTGAGCGGGGGTGATGATGGCGATGAGACTGGCCGCTTGCGCGACCCCCGCCGTGCCGAGAACCGCAAATGACATCAACGTCGACGCAAGCCAACGCCTGGGTGCCTTCATGATGCTGTCTCCTGTCTGGTTAAACGCCTTTGCCTGACTACAACCAGCTGACGGTCGCGACTGCTCTGCAATACTCATCACTTATGCCGTCATGAGGTCATCATACCAGTAGCCGCGCGTTCCGCTATGTTTTTAGATCCAGGGTTTTCTCTCATCCGGAGAGATGGGGACGGGGCACTGCCAGCGCGCTTCACCCGGTGCGCGTGAAGACTCAGAATCTGGCCGAATCTGCCCCCTGCCCAAGTTAAAGATTTATAGTTCCCAGACCAAACCGGCGCGCAGCCCGCTCGCGCGCCCATCGTGCTTCTGCTCCGCTTTTTTAGTCCTCTTTCCGCTTCCAGCCTGCTATGAAGTCCCATCGGCATACCATCTTCACGGCGCTGCTTGCGGCCGCGCTGTTCGGCATCACCACACCGCTCGCCAAGGCGCTGCTCGGCAGCGTCTCGCCGTTCATGCTCGCGGGACTCTTCTATCTCGGCAGCGGTTCGGGGCTCGCGGCCGTGCTGCTGTTGCGCCGCCTCCCGGCGCGCCGCGACTCGGCCGCCGCGCAACAGCCCACGCACGACCCGTTGCGCATGGCCGAATTGCCATGGCTTGCCGGTGCGATCGCCGCGGGCGGCGTGGCGGCGCCCGCCCTGCTCATGCTCGGCCTGAACACCACGCCCGCCGCCACGAGCGCGCTGCTGCTGAACCTCGAAGGCGTCTTGACCGCGCTCATCGCATGGGTCTGCTTTCGGGAAAACTTCGATGCGCAGATCGCGCTAGGCATGCTGGCGATCGTGGCGGGCGGCGTGCTGCTCTCGTGGCCCGGCGCGCATGCCGGCGCCGTGTCCGGCATCGCGCCCGGCGCGCTGCTCGTCGCGCTCGCGTGCCTGTGCTGGGCCATCGACAACAACCTCACGCGCAAGGTCTCGACCAATGACGCGATGGTCGTGGCGTGCACCAAGGGGCTCGTGGCCGGCCCGGTGAATATCGGCATTGCGCTCGCGGCGGGCGCGCACTGGCCCGCCTGGCAGGCGGTCAGCGGCGCCATGGCCGTAGGTTTCGCGGGCTATGGCGTGAGCCTCGTGCTCTTCGTCGTCTCGCTGCGCCATCTCGGCACGGCGCGCACCGGCGCCTACTTCTCCGTGGCGCCGCTGTTCGGCGTGGCGCTTTCACTGCTGCTGTGGCCGGAGCGCCCGGCGCTCGCTTTCTGGCTCGCGCTCGCATTGATGGCGTTTGGCGTGTGGCTGCACGTGCGCGAACGTCACGACCACACGCACACGCACGAGCCGCTCGAGCACACCCATGCGCACCGGCACGACGAACACCATCAGCACGAGCACGATTTCGCGTGGGACGGCTCGGAGCCGCACGCGCATGCGCACCGTCACGCGCCGATCACGCATAGCCACGCGCACTACCCCGATGTGCACCATCGGCATGCGCATTGAGGCGGCACGAGTCGCAGCCGCTGCCGTCGCAAACGACGTCAAGATTTCCCAGGACTGCCGCGCGTTGCGCGCCCACGATGCACTCGTCACACAAAACGAAGGAGACAAGTGCGATGGCTACCGTCTACCGGGACATCCCCGTTGAAGCATCGGCGCAGGACGTCTGGGCCGCGTTGCGCGACCCCGCCAAGGTCGACCGTGTATTCGCCGGCGTGCTGACCGACGCGCGCATGGAAAACGACGTGCGATGCGTAACGTTCGCCGACGGCACCGTGATCGAGGAACGCGTGATCGGCGTCGACGACGTCCACATGCGCCTCGCCTACACCGTGTGCGGCGGACGCTTCGAGCATCATCACGCGACGCTTCAGGTGATGCCGGATTCACCCGATTCGCCCCAACGTTGCCGCGTGGTCTGGATTAGCGACTTCAAGCCCGATGAGCGGATCCAGATGGTCGAGCCGCTCACGGACGCGGGCTGCGCAGCGCTCAAGTGCAATCTCGCGCGGCGATAAGGGTGGCCGCGGGGCGGTCGTCGCCGGAAAAAGACCCGGCGCGTGCGCTCGGGCGTCTGCGCCGCACGCCCTGGAGACCGGTGTTATTCACGTCGATGGCTGGACTCCTTTGCGGTGGCGTTGGCCAAAATCGACTGCCGTGGTCGGGCTTGACAGTTAGTTGCACAACGATGCCACAGCCAGGCTGACAAAAGGCACGAACCAGCCGCCGTGCGGCCGCGAAACCCACTGTGCGACGGCGCCCATACCGGCACGCCAATTGCGACCACAATAGTGTCAGATGACTCGACACCGGGAGCCGCAATGCGGGTAGATAAATTAACGTTGGCCGTGCGCTGCATCGCTGTCTGCGCGACCCTTGCTGGAACACCCGCGGCGCACGCCGCCGGCACCTTCGATGGCGACTGGAACGTGACGCTCACGTGCCCCAAGGGCGCCGGCGACACACCGGGCTACCGGTATCAATTCCCCGCCGAAATCCAGCAAAACGTCCTGCACGGAGAACACGGCGAACGCGACGCCAGTGGCTGGCTCACGCTGGACGGCAAGCTCGAACCCGACGGGTCTGCCACGCTCGTCGCCCACGGTCTGACTGCCACATCGCCCCACGCCGACAATCGAGCGCCCTATTCGTATGAAGTCAGCGCGCAGTTCGACGCGACTTCAGGCAGCGGCTCGCGCACGACCACACGCAAATGCGACTTTGTGTTCGTAAAGGAATGACTGGCGAGGATGACTGGCGGCCTGAGCAATCCGGCGCCAGAAAAGAAAAAGCCCGCTGAGAGAGAGCGGGCTGAATCCATATCAGGAGGAGACATGGAGGAGACGGGTCAAGTATAGGGTTTTCCCTTAAGCTGTGCAACTGTTTTTTTCACGATCTTGCCGCGGCCTGCTTCGACCTCAATCGGCGCGCTTTTCCCGCTGAACCGCGCCGAAATGGAACGCAAGAAAAAGCCCCATGATGAGGCCGCCCGCCAGCAGCGCCACGACGTCCTCGCGCGTTGCAGGCTGCTGGAGACGCCCAGTGCCCAGCGCGATTGCGAGCGCAATATTCACGAAGCCCCAAACCACGTTCACGATGGGCGACGAGTCGCCCCGCCCTCGCGGACGGGCGAAGGGCGTGGGAAAAGGCAGCCCCTGCAGGCCGGAAGCCAGATGCGGGATCGCGTTGCAAAAGAACGCGCCAGCGAAAAAGAGCCACACGTACGGCATGTCGTAACCTCGAACGTTTAAACGGGAAAGGTAAGCGTGATGGCGGCAGCGGCGGCGATCGTCGCGCCGAAATGCGAGGATAACCTCGCAAATCATGGTAGAGAGTATCCTCGCATAAGTCAATTCATCGGCAAGCAGCCGGCGCACATCCATTTGCTTCCATGCGTTCTGGCGTCTGGCGGCGACAGGTGTTCCGCATGCTAATATGCGAGTAATTCCTCTCATATCCTCGCATTTGAAGATATCGCCATGACGTCCACCACGCCTGCTGCGGAAACCGCGCGCCCTACCGAGCCCAAACGCGAGAGGGGCCGCCAGCGCGTGGCCGCGATCATGGACGCCGCCGTCGCCGTGTTCACGGAGAAGGGTTACGACGCCGCCACCATGACCGAAATTGCGGCGCGCTCATCGACGGCAATCGGCTCGCTGTACCGCTTCTTTCCGACCAAGGAGGCGCTGGCCGAAGCGCTGTTGCTGCGTTACGCCCAGCAGGCAAAGAACGGACTCGCCGAGCTGGAGCAACAGGTTCCGGAGATGACACTCGGGGCCGTTGCCGACGCGCTCGTCGATTTCGTGCTGCTGTTGCAATCGCAGCGCAGCTTTGCCGTTGCACTCGTCGACACCCGCAGCGGCAGCGACGACCACCGCAAGCGCTTTCGCGAAGCGATGCGCGGCGGCGTTGCCGACATCCTGATCCGCGCGATCGCGCATCTCAGGCCGGCCAGGGCAAAAGTCATGGCGATCGTGCTGATTCACATGCTCAAGGGCGTCGCCAGCATCGCCAACGAAGAGCCATCGGCGCGCGCCGTGCTGATGGCCGAACTGCGCGATCTCGTGCGCCTGTATCTCGTTTCGGCTGCGGAACGCGCCGACGGCAAATAGCCTGGCGCCGGGAAAAAGTCGCTTCGGACGCGCATGATCTTTGTGCGCTACCATCGCTGCATGTCCGAACAACCGCTATCCGCACACGCGGCTGCCGCGGCGCAACCGCAGAGTCCCTACGCCACCGCGTTGGCGGGTGTCATCGCGCTGCTCGCGTGGGGAGCGCTCGCCGCGCAAACCGACATGACGATCGAGCGCATGGTGCTGCGCGGCTTCGACACGTTCGAGGCCATCGGCAGGCTGTCGGCCTACCTGACCAATCTCACGGTGCTGCTCGTCGCGCTCACCTTCACCTGCATCGCGCTGCGCGTGCGCACGTGGCCGGCACGCCTGCTCCGCGCTCCGGGCGCTGTGAGCGCAGTCACGGTGTATATCGTGTTCGTTGGCATTGCTTACAATCTGCTGCTGCGGCATCTCTGGACGCCGCACGGTTATCGCGCGCTGCTCAACGAGAGCCTGCATAGCCTGATCCCGCTGCTATGCGCGGCGTATTGGCTGCTGTTCGTGCCGCGCTTCAGCCTTACTGCTCGCGACCGCTTCGCCTGGCTACTGTACCCGCTTGGCTACCTTGCCATCACCTTCTGGCGCGGCAGCGAGACAGACTTCTACCCCTATCCGTTCATCGACGTCGCTCAACTCGGCTATGCACACGTGCTCGTCAACAGCGCCTTGCTGCTCGCCGGCTTCATGGTGCTGATGGCGGTCTTCGTGACGATCAACGCGCGCAGGCGCCCTGCCATCGTGGCAAACGAAGGCCTCGCCGCAACCGACTTGCGGCGCCCTGACTAACTCCTGGCTTCCCGATCGATCCCATGCCCGTCTATATCGCCCTGCTACGCGCCGTGAATGTCGGCGGAACCGGCAAGCTCCCCATGCCCGAACTTCGCGGCATGTGCGAAGCGCTCGGGTTCGCGCACGTGCGCACCTATATCGCGAGTGGCAACGTGGTGTTCGAGAGCCGGCTGGCCGAAGCATCGGTGAAAAAGAAGCTCGAGCAGAGCCTGGAGGCTTATGCGGGCAAACCCGTTGGCGTGGTGGTACGTACGGCCACCGAATTGGGCGCGGTGCTGCAGGGCAACCCGTTTCCCGCTGCCGCACCGGATCGCACTGTCGCGATCTTTCTCGACACGCCGCCGCCCGCGGACGCGTTCGACAACGTGAGCGGCCAGCAGGCGGAAGAATTCCGCCTGGGCGAGCGCGAGATCTTTGTGTTTTACAAGGACGGTATCGGGCGCTCGAAGCTCAAGATCGCGGCGGCGAAGGCTGGAACCGCGCGCAACATGAATACCGTGGCAAAGCTTCTGGAGATGGCGCAAGCGTGAGCTGCCCTTTGAAGGGCGGCCCAAGCCCTTACTTCAACAACCAAAAGAATGACCCCATGATTACCTGCTATCTGCGTTACGTCATCGATCCATACCAGCTCGTAGAATTCGAAACGTACGCCAAAATGTGGATTCCGCTCGTGGAAAAGTTTGGCGGCAAGCATCACGGCTACTTCCTGCCTTCCGAGGGCGCCAACAATATCGCGCTCGCGCTCTTTTCGTTTCCGAGCCTCGCGGCCTATGAAACTTATCGCGCCGATTCGATGAAAGACGCCGAATGCCAGGCCGCATTCCGCTATGCCGCCGATACGCGTTGTATCGTGAGTTACGAGCGGAGTTTTTTCAGGCCGGTGCTGGAATAGGGCAAATCAACCGCATGGCCCGCAGAGACGATTCGGCTAGCCGAAAACGCCGGCCTCGTTTTCAGACACCTCGCAAAGCAGCTTACGAAAGCGTTCCGCAGTGAGTGCGGCGAGGGCTGTTCAGGAGGCGTCGCCCCGCTACGCGTCACCCCCTGCCAGTCGCCGCCGCCAAAGCCCCCTGCCGCGCCTCCCCGCTCACCTGCGCCGGATCGACTTCGCTCGTATCGTGCAGGCGGTCCGGAATGAACAGCGCCATCACGCCGCTCAGGAGAAACACCGCGCCGACCAAAAGAAAGCCCATGCCGATCGAAAACTGCGTCGCGATATAGCCGATCACGACGGGCGCCGCGCCCGAGCAAAAGCGCCCCACGTTATACGAACCGCCCACCGCGGTGCCGCGAATGCGCGTTTCGAAACTCTCCGACATGAACGTGCCGATCGTGCCCAGCGGCACGCCATAGAGAAAGCCGAACACGAGCATCAGCCACGCAATGTTCTCGCGGGTGTGGAACAGCACGATCACGGGAAGAAAGACGGCCGCACCGATACAGCCCAGCACATACATGCCGCGCCGGCTCCAGCGGTCGCCCAGCCAGCCCGCCACGATCTTGCCGATGAACGCCACGACCCATGTCGCGGTCATGTACCCCGTCATCGAGCCGAATTTGATGTGCAGCTCGCTCTCCAGATACGTGGGTAACCAGTTGTTCAACCCATAGAACCCCGAAAGCGCAAACACGGAAGCGAGCGACCAGAAGATGAACATCCTGCGCGCTTCGCGGTCCGCGAAAATCAATGCGTAGCGGTTGCCGTGCCAGCGGCGACCGCTCGGGCGAGCCGCAGCCTCGCTCATGCGCCAGCTCGGTGGCTCGGGCACGAAGAAGTGAATCGCGACCGCAAGCAACACGGGCGCCGCCGCCACATAAAACAGCATGCGCCAGCTGTAGTGCGGCAGGATCCAGGTGCTGAGCGCGATCACCGTGATATAGCCGGCGGAAATCGCCGTTTGCAGCACGCCGAGTATCAGCGAGCGCCGCGCCATGGGCACGTATTCGGCCACGAGCGTGCTCACCAGCACCATGCAGCCAATGCCCATCGAGCTGACGAAGCGCACGACCGCGAATTCCAGGAAGCTGTGTGTGAAACCGAGCAGCCCCGCGCCCACCGAGAACAGCATCATCGCCCAGACCACCACACGCACGCGCCCGAACGAGTCGCTCGCCCAGCCGCCGAGAATCCCGCCAATCGCCATGCCGAGCAGCGTCAGGCTGCCGAGCGCGCCCGCCTCGACATTGGTCAAGCCGAATTCGCTCTTGATGCGCGAGAGTGTGAGGCCGTACATCATGACGTCCGCACCGTCGACCAGCAGCGCGAGATAGCCGAGCGCGAAGACGAGCAACCAGCGATTGGCGTTTCCTGCGGATGTCGTTGTCTTCATCAACATGGGTCCTGCGATCAGGGGCTTGAATGGGCTGCGCAAGACATGCCGTGCGCGACGAGCGCAGGCGCGAGAAACGCGCCGAGCAGCAGGCCCGTTTCCTCGTGTTGCGCGGTGTACCAGCCCTCCACGTGCGTAAGGTTCATCGTCCCGACACAACGGCCGTTGTAGGCAACCGGTATGTTCAGAATCGAGCCGAGCCCCATCGCCGTCATTACCGCGTGATCGTCGAAGGCTTCGCGCAGGCCCTGGGGCGTCGTGGCGCGAAACGGTTCGAGATCCGAAAGAATGCGCTGCGCCCAGGGCGTGCCGCTTTTTCGCTTGCGCCCGCCCGGCGGGTAGACGTCGGGCATATTCGTGAACATGCGCTCCACCTCCTGGTTCCCGGCGTCATAGGCCATGATCGTGAAGAGGTGAAAGCCGATGGCTTCGGCGGCGACGGCGCACACTTCGCGGAAAATCGCGTCCGGTTGCCCGGGCTGGCGAATGACGCGCGCAAGACGCGCGAGCGTGGCAAGTTCGCGTTGCAGCACGTAGGGTTCGTTCGCGAGGGAAAGGGGCGTTTGCATGGGACGTACGAGGAGTGAGAATGGCGCGTGCTCAGCCGCGCAGCCCGTCGCGCGCGAGCGGCTTGTGCGCATCGAAGTCCGCCTGCGCGCCGCTCGCCTCGATGTCTTCGAGCGAGCGATTGCGTGTTTCGATGCCGAGGAAGAACACGACGCAAGCGCCCGCCAGCAGCACGGCGGTCGTCATGGCGAACACGCCGAGAAAGCCGAACGCGGGATACACGAGACCGACCAGAATAGGCGCGCTCACCGAGCCGATGCGACCGAACGAAGACGAAGATCCCGTACCGGTCGTGCGTACGGCCGTCGGGAAAACCTCTGGCGTATAGGCATAGACGCCCGCAAACGCGCCATTCATGAAAAACGAGAGGCACACGCCCGCCACCGTGATCTGCAGGCCCGTATGCGAGAAAGCCAGCGCAATCGCGGCGAGCCCGCCAAGCGTCATGTAAGAGGCCACGACGCCCTTGCGCCCAATCCGCTCATTGAGCCAGGCCGCCGAGAAATAGCCGGGAATCTGCGCACCGTAGATGGCAATCGAATAGCCGAAGCTCTTCGTGAGCGTCAGGCCTTCCTTGACGAGCAGGCTCGGAATCCACGAGAAGAACGAGTAGTACGCGAAGGCCACGGAGAACCACATCAGCCAGCTCACCGCCGTCGTGCCCACGAGCCGGCGTGAAAACAGCGTCAGCACGTTCTGCAGCGCACTGCCGCTGCCCTGCGCCGCGGCGGGAAGCACGCCCAGCGAGCCCAGCGGCGCCAGCGCAATGCCCTCCTGCTCGTAGCGCGACTCGATCGCCCGCACGATGCTGTCGGCTTCGGCGGAGCGTCCGCGGCTTTCGAGCCAGCGCGGCGACTCGGGCAGCGTTCTGCGCCACCAGAGCAGCATCACCACCGGCAGCGAAGTCAGCACCGCGAGATAGCGCCAGCCGTCTGCGAAATTGCGCACGACGGTATAGCCAAGAATCGATGAACCTAGATATCCGAACGACATGAAGCCGACGAGCGCGCCGCAGAACATGCCGCGATAGCGCCGCGGCACAAATTCCGCGAGGAACGGCGCGATGACGACCGTTTCCGCACCCGAACCGAAGCCCGCGAGCATGCGCAGCGCGAAAAACGTGTGCCAGTCGTGCGCCGTGGCGCTCGCCATGGACGCCGCGCAATAGATGGCCAGTGCGCTCATCATGATGCGGCGGCGCCCCATCACGTCGGCCAGCACGCCCGAGAGAAATGCGCCGAAAAAGTAGCCGATATACGTGCTGCTGGCGACGAGTCCCGTTTCGGCGCTCGTCAAATGCCACAGCTTGCTCACGACCGGCAGCAGGAAGGCGAGCGACGACGAGTCCAGCCCGTCGAACATATAACCGAGACCGCCGATCAGCAGCAGTTTGCGATGGAAGCCCGCGAGCGGCAGTCTTTCGAGTCGGGCAGCGACGATGGACATGGTGGGTCGGTTCCGGTTGAGCGTGGCGCGCGTTCAGCGGCCGATCGCATAGGCCTGCATCTGGCGCGGCGTGGCCGCGCCGCGCATGAGCCCGTTGCGCATGCCCACCGCGCACACCCGCCCGAGCCCCCACGGCTCGGCCACGGTGAGATCGTGGCCGCGCGAGCGCAATTCGGCGAGCGTGGCTTCGGGAAAGCGCGACTCGGCCGACATCTTGCCGAGCTGCATCGAGCGCGGATAAAACGAGCCGGGGAAATGCGCGGTCTGGAACGAGGGTGCGTCCACGGCGGCCTGCAGGTTCATGCCCGCATGCACGTGCCGCAGGAACAGCTGCATCGACCATTGATCCTGCTGGTCGCCGCCCGGCGTGCCGAACGCCGCATAGGGCTTGCCCTCGCGCGTGACGAGCGTAGGCGAGAGCGTCGTGCGTGGACGCCGGCCCGGCCCGAGCGACGAAGGCAAGCCCTCTTCCATCCAGAACATCTGCGCGCGCGTGGTGACGTTGAAGCCGAGCCCGGGCACCGCGGGCGACGCCTGCAGCCACCCGCCCGATGGCGTGGCCGACACCATGTTGCCCCAGCGATCGACCACGTCGAGATGAACGGTATCGCCGCGCAATTCGGGCAGCGGCGCGAACGTCGGCTCGCCCTGCCCGAAGCCGCCCGGCTGCTGGCGCCCCGCGTTGGCGAGAATGCGCGCCGCGCGCGCTTCGCTGTCGAGCAGCGGCCCGGGGCGGAATTCGAACGAGGCCTTGTGCGGATCGACAAGACGGCGGCGCGCGTCGTTGTACGCGTCGCTCAGCAGCGTTTCCATCGGCACGTCGGCAAAGCGCGGATCGCCGTAGAACACGTCGCGGTCGGCAAACGCGAGCTTCGACGTTTCGATGACCGTGTGCACGAAATCCGCACCGAACGGATCCATCGCGCCCAGATCGAAGCCCTTGAGCAGCGCGAGTTGTTGCAGGAACATCGGCCCCTGGCCCCACGGTCCTGTCTTGTGCACACGCAGGCCCGCGTAGTCGTATGAGAGCGCTTCCTCGTAGGTGGGCTCCCAGCGCGCGAGATCGTCCGCGTTGAGCAGGCCGCGATTGCGAAGCCCCGAGGTGTCGAGCACGTCGGTCGAGCGGAAATACTGGTCGATCGCGTCGGCCACGAAGCCGCGGTAGAACGCCGTGCGCGCGAGTTCGCACTGCTCGGCGCGGTCGCTTTTCGCGCTCGCCTCCCGCAGGATGCGGCGGTACGTGGCGGCAATGGCGGGATTGGCGAACAGCGCGTTCGGGGCGGGGGCGTCGCCGTTGCGCAGCCATTGCTCGGCGGAGGTCGTCCATTCGCTGAGGAAGAAGTCCTTGATCGCGAGAATCGACGCACACATGCGCGGCAGCACCGGATAGCCGTTCTCTGCATAGCCGATCGCGTAGCTCAGCACGTCTTCGAGCGGCAGTTGCCCGTAGTCGCGCAGCATCGTCATCCAGGCGCCGAATGCGCCGGGCACCACAGCGGGCAGCAGGCCGGTGCCCGGCACGACTTCGAGCCCGAGCGCGCGCATGCGTTCGATCGTCATGGCCGCCGGCGTCACCCCCTGGCCGCACAGCACGCGCACGCGGTCTTCCCGCGCGCTGTAAAACACGACGGGCAACTCGCCACCGGGACCGTTGAGATGCGGCTCGACGATCTGCAGCACGAAACCGGCCGCCGCCGACGCGTCGAACGCGTTGCCGCCCTTCTCGAGCACCGCCATCGCCGACGCGCTGGCGAGCCAATGCGTGGACGCCACCATCCCGAAGGTCCCAATCAGCTCCGGACGCGTTGTAAACGGCATCTTCCACTCCCTGTGCGAAAGGTTCGACGGGTGGACGAACCATTTATGATTGGTTCCAAAACCTTTCACGATCAGCTTACGAAGGAAGATTTTTGGCCGCACCCGGTGTTAACCCTGAAATATCGACCAAATCCTACGGTTTTCGTCCATTCTGGAGACCGTGCGGTTGCGAGTCACCGCACGGCTGCTAGAATCGAACCAATTGATATTGGTTCACACGACACCATGGAAAAGTCCGCGCTCGACCACCTGCTTGCCTATATCGCACAACACCGCTTGAAAGACGGCGACGCGTTGCCTAGCGAGCGCAAGCTCGCCGGGGACCTCGGCGTGAGCCGCCGCGAACTGCGCGCGGCGCTTGCCTCGCTGGAGGCGTCGGGCCGGATCTGGCGCGGCGTGGGGCGCGGCACTTATCTGGGCGCGCGGCCGCTGAAGTTCGCGCCCACGCTGCGCGGCCTGCGCTCGCGTACGAGCCCGGCCGACATTGCGGAGATGCGCCTCATGTTCGAGCCGGCGTTAGCCGGTCTTGCCGCCGCCAAGGCCACGCCCGAGGATCTGACCGAACTGGAGAAGTGCGCAAAAAGAAACGCGTCGGCGAAAAACGATGAGGAGTGGCAACTATGGGACCAGCGCTTTCACCTGCTGATCGCCCAGGCCTCGCGCAATCCCGCGATCATCGCTCTGATGGAAGTGATCAACGGCATGCGGGTCAGGCCAACCCAGCGTGAAAAGACCACAGATCAGGCCACGCGCGATCATTTCGCACAGCAGCACCAGTCCATCGTCGATGCGATTCTCGCCCGCGACGGCGAAACCGCCGCGCGTTGCATGCGCGAGCATCTGCTGAAGGTGCAGGGATACGGCTCGCCGCATTGACTGAGGAAGCTACGGCGCTTCGCGCGTTCACTTCACGGTGGAGGCCGCTGCCTTGCACGTTACGGCATCCTGATCGCCCGTGCCGCCGCTGCAGCCGATCGCACCGATCACCTTGCCGTCCTCGACCAGCGGAAAGCCGCCGGGTGAAGCGACGAGGCCCGGCACGAGCGTGGCAACGTAGGCATGACCGCTCTCGAACTGGTTATAGAAAACGCGGGTCTCGCGGCGAAAGCGCGCGGACGTGCGCGCCTTGTTCTGCGAAACCTCGACAGAGGCGTATTGCGCGCCATCCATGCGCTCGAAGGCAACGAGATCGCCATGCGGATCGACCACGGCGATGTTCATTTTCCAGTCGTGCCTGCGCGCCTCGGCTTCAGCAAGCGCAAGCAGATGCTTCGCCGCATCGAGCCCGATAGGCGAACCGTAAGGAATGTCGTAAGGCATGCGCTCGGGCACAGCAGCCGCTGGCGGCGTGGAAGCTGACGTTTGAGCCTGCACGGAGGTTACAAAGACGAGACAGGCCACGCCTGCGATCTGAACAGAGTGATGCATTGCACACCCTCCTTCATCGGCGGGCCCAAGGCGTCACGCGCGTCCAGCCCTCGCCAGTCAACATACTCGCGTGATCCGCCGTGTGCAAGGCCGATGGATCAGCCCTCCTTACCATCGACACGCGGTGCAATGAGCCATCCGGCGTAGCGATAGCAGTAGGCCGCGAACGCAACGACCCAGCACGCGCCTGACGCTTCGATCCAGAACGTGAGCCACTGCGGCGCGAGCCAGGGTCCCACCACGCGAATCAGCGCGGCGACCACGAGCAACACATAACAGGCGATATCAAAGCCGCCCGCCACCAGCTTGCGGCCCGTATGTCCGCGCGCCGTGCGTGTGATCATCGCCGTGATCGCGCAGCCGATGGCGCCCACCGTGAACGCGTGAATGGCGAGCGTGTGCGCGACGAACCCCAATGCGGCCAACGCGAGCAGCACGAAGCCGACGGGTATCCAGGCATAGGCGATGTGCAGAATAGTCAGGATCGGCCGGTTGCCGACTCGCCACGAACGCCAACCCCAGATCCGTGCGCCTTGTGCGCACGCCGCCGCGAGCGCGGCGATCGCGACGAGCACACCGGAGCCGAGTGCGGCGTCGAGCACGAACGCCAGTGCGCTGAGCGGCATCACCGCGCGCTCGACCGCATTCCAGCGCTGCGCCGTGTAGCCGGGCACGGCGTTGGCCGTGAACGACGGGATGATGCGTCCGCCAATGATCGTGATGAACAGCACCAGCATGCCCACGGCGAGATGCGCGCTGTGCAGCGCCCAGTCCGCGCGGCCGGCCAGCATCGAAAGATGGAAGGCCACGTTCAGCGCGGCGAGCATGCCGAGCGCGACCGGCAAGAAGATGTTGTGGCTGTTTTTGGCGCCGATGAGCACGCGCAGCAGCACGAGCGCGCATGCGGGGAGAAAGAGGCTGTCGACCACGGCGGCGACGCCAGACGGTGCGTAGGCAACGGTGATGCGCCCCGCGAGCCACTGCAGCCATAGCGCAGCCAGCGACTTGCCCTGCGCCGGCGTGACCGATGTCCACGCGCGCACGGCGGTCAGCAAAAAACCCGCCACGATCGCTGCGCCGAAGCCGAATATCATCTCGTGCGCGTGCCAGAACATGCCCGGCAGGTACGAACTGAGACCCGGCAACGGATGGCCGGCATAGGCGGCCATCCAGGCCAGCAGCGCCGCGCCGCCAAAGAGCGCACCGCCAAGGTAGAAGGGCCGGAAGCCGAGCGCCCACAGCGCGAAACCACCGCGAGCGGTGGGGGTGGGTTCTTCGATTCGAAAGACGGTCATGATTGCTCTCGCCAATACATTCATTTTCAATGCATCTTATATGGACTGGCTGGGAAATGCCGCTGGGAAGCTGAAAGGTGCGGAGCAAAAGAGATTGAAAAGTCAGCAAAAAACCCGGAAAACCGGCGTGGAGCGTGGAAAACAGACATGAAAAACTGAAAGTGCGGTGTAATGTCGCCTCCTGCATTTCTCAACGACAACATAGGAAGTCCGGACGCCTGCGTGGGAATCGAACAGATCAGCGGCTGCAATTTAAGCATGGGATTGCTGCGACAACGCCGCTTATCGCGGGGAAACCAGTTTCACCTTGGCGGAAGTCAACGAAGGAACGCATAGACGTATTGCATAGCATCGTTGCCTCTCATTTTTTCTGAAGCAGGAAAACCTATCGAACATTGATGCACGTGTCCGCGACTCTCTATCTCCGTTAGATATGCTTAGCAAACTGCGAGAAATTCGGGGAGGTTCTGAGGCCAACAGCTTGGCCTTTACTGCTTTCGACACTCGTTACACAGATGAACCACCGTAGCCACAACGGCGAATCGGAACAGACGGTGCTCGGTCCGTTTCATCGTGCGGACATCTGCGAAACGGATTTCCTCGCACTCGAATATGACTTCGTGCTGCGGCAGGCAACTGTCGGCTGATCAAGTACTCGCTCGAAAATGTATTGGCAACCGGTATATTTAAATGCCCCACTCTCCCATCACGATCCTCATTTTTACGCAGGCACGCAGCCAGAACGGTTGGCTCGACCGTCCCGTCAGCGACGAACAGTTGGGCGCGCGTTACGAGCATCTGAAAGGGGGGCCAACCTCTGTGAACTGTTCACCTGCCCGCTTCGTGTTTCTGCGCACGTCAGCGGCAAAAGAGATACTGAAACCTGCGCTCGCGCCAGGCAATGTCGAGAAAACGCTGAGCGCGCCCGGCGTCCTAATAGATGGGCGATTGCTAGCTGGCCATGCAGCAGCGTGGCTGGTCGCTAGCAACACTTCGTTCACGCTGGCAGCATAGAACAATAATGAAAAGAATATCGAACTCACGACGTCAGGTCTTCGTGTGACATCGCAGTCGGGAGCTTGCTCATGAAAGTCCAAAGCGCGACACCATACCTGTCATTGCTTGCGAGGCACTCGTCCTATGCCGCACTATTGCTCGGCTGCCTGACAAATCCGTCCGCAGCGCAGGAGCCAGCAAGTAAGCCCGGCACACCCACAGCTGACGCGCCGAGCTACAAGGTCGGTGATACGTGGACCTTTATATGGGGGCGAACCGACTCCAGGCCCGGGACCCCTCTTGTTATGACGGTAGTCGCGGTAACAGAGACGCAGACGACCATGTCGTCCTCGTGGAACGGCGGCCCCCCAAAGGAGAACCACTACGACAATCAGGGAAACCTGACGCGGGATGGCAACGGAACAACGTATGAACCAAGCAATGGAACCCTGAGTTTCCCAATGGCTGTGGGAAAGACCTGGGACTTTCATCATGTCCGGCGTTTCACGGTCGGAAGCATTGACGTCAGTGGCCACGATGAGATCGTTGCATTCGAGCGGGTACAGGTACCCGCTGGTTCATTTGACGCCTACAAGATCGTCAGCCATGGGGTGAACGCCAGGCAGCTTGATCGCTTGTACGATGCGCCGTTCACCGAAACCTACTGGTATGCGCCAAGCGTTAAAAAGGTCATCAAGTCGGATTACGTGTTGTATCTCGATCACCAGGCGCTGCTGACCCGTACTTCCGAATTGAGTGCTTTTTCACTCGCTCCATGACGTTACCTGACGCGGGCACTGGCCGTCCCGGCGGTGTGCGCCGTCCATTCTCCGAACATCCATTAAGCGCCGAGTGACGTGCCCAGGCCCGGTCAGATAGCCGCGACGTACGGTCTGGTGACGGTCTGCGCCAGCCCCTGAGACGCGAGCGTATCGAACTATTCATAGGGCGAAGTTGGGGATTGCGGAGACCGATGGCCCACCATCGCCCGCAGGACCAGCATCTGGTTCAGGTTGAACAAGCGTCGAAGAATCGTGCAAGCAATCGAGAGTATTGTGCTAACACGTCTTCGACGCGTGTGCCATTCTAGGCAGCTAGCCATCACAGGAGGGCAATATGCTGAACACGCGCAAGCTTGGACGTGAAGGACTCGTCGTTTCGGAGATTGGGCTGGGGTGCATGGGGATGTCCTACGCGTACGGCACGCCCGATGACGCAGAGTCGATCGCCACGATTCATCGGGCGATCGAACTGGGTTGCACATTCCTCGATACCGCTGAGATCTATGGTCCTTTCGCCAACGAAGAACTGCTCGGACGCGCGCTAAAAGGACGTCGTCACGCGGTGACGATCGCGACGAAATTCGGCTTCAGGTTCGACAACGGGGTACGCGGCCTCGACAGCCGCCCCGAGCATATCAAGGAGGTGATCGACGCGTCGCTGGTCCGATTGCAGACCGATCACATCGATCTGCTCTATCAGCACCGCGTGGATCCCGCCGTGCCGATCGAGGACGTGGCAGGCGCGGTCAAGGACGCGATCGCCGCAGGCAAGGTTCGCTATTTCGGCTTGTCGGAAGCGAGCGTCGATACCATCCGGCGCGCCCATGCCGTGCAACCCGTCTCGGCCGTGCAAAGCGAGTATTCGCTGTTCGAGCGCGGCGTCGAAGACAAGGTGTTGCCGGCCCTGCGCGAACTGGGTATCGGCTTTGTACCCTACAGTCCGCTTGGCCGGGGCTTCCTGACCGGCAACGCCAGGCGGGCGGAGGAACTTCCCGCCGACGACTGGCGGGCAGCCAATGATCCGCGCCTACAGGGCAGCAACTTCGATACGAACGTCAAGCTCGCAGATTTCGTCAGGACCCTTGCCGACGAGAAGTCCGTGACACCGGGCCAGCTCGCGCTTGCCTGGCTGCTCAAGCAAGGTGACGATCTGGTGCCGATCCCCGGCACCAAACGGCGCCAATACCTCGAGGAAAACGTGAACGCAGCTTCAGTTCGTCTGACGCCAGCGGATCTGGATCGCATCCGCGGTTTCCTGGCTGAGCACCAGACCGCGGGCACACGTTACCTGCCGCCCATGCTGTCGCATCTTGACCGCTAGCGGACGCCAATAAGCATCGAGTTTTGCCCGCCCAGCGGTTCGACTCTAATCTCCCGAAAGCCCGCCTCGGTCATCCATTCACGGCACTGCCCGGCGGTATAGTCGAAACCGCCGGGCGTCTCGATCAGCATGTTCAGACTCATCAGCAAGCCAAACGCATTGTGCCTGCGCCCGTCGTCGATCATCGCGTCGTAGACGATCAGACATCCGCCAGCGGGCAACGCCTGATAACTCCTTGCGAGCAGTTCGCGCTTCTGTTCGAGATTCCAGTCGTGGAGAATGTGTCCCATCACCATGACGTCGGCTGAAGGCAAGGCGTCCTTGAAGAAGTCGCCCGGATGAAAGTGGATTCGATCCTGCAGCGCGTTCGCCTCGATGTAGTCGTTGAATACCGGAGCGACCGCGGGCAGATCGAACCCAATTCCCGCAAGATGCTCGTGTGCACGTGCAACTTCCGCCACCAGAGCACCCTGCGCGGTGCCGACGTCGACGACCGAGCGATAGTTCTGCCAGGGAAATTTTTGCGCAATCTCCTTTGCCAGATCCAGGCTGACACCCGTCATTGCGCCCAGAAACTCACGGAGCCCCCGTTCGTCACGATAGATTGCCTCGAACGGGTCACCGCCCTGCTTTGCTTCGTTCTGCGGCAGCCCCGTGCGCAGCGCTTCGGTCAGCGAACCCCAGAAGGGGTATAGGCGGTTGTTAGCCATGCCCAGCAATCCGGCGATACAACCCGGCTTGGTTCTGTCGAGAAATGCGCCGGCCTCAGCGGTATTGCGGTATAGGCCGTCGTCTCGATCCAGGACCCCCAGCGCAACCAGGGCATCGAGAAAATCGTATGCCGATCGCGGATGCAACTGCAGTTGCTCCATCAGTTGTGTTGCTGTGCGCGGGCCTCTGCCCAGAACGGTGAACAGGTCGAGCTCGACCGCGGATAGCAGCGCCTTCGAGGCCCAGAAACCCATGGCCAACTGAAGCAGCTTTTGCGGAGAAGCGGCGGATGCATTCCCGGTTTCAGACGTCAAGGTGCTCGATTGCGTTTCCATTGTCTCGTTTCCTTTCGCAGAGATACCAAGGTTCTCGATGGTTTTGCTTTGCTACGCGAATCTACTTTGCGTCAATAGAACACCCTGCGGGCGAAGACTATTCCGCGCTTGTTGCAGTTCCTGGGCGACCGTCTCTCCCCGCAGCAGCGAGACCACGATCAAGGAGCCATCGATTCCCGACGTCACGCCACCCGCGCTGATCAGTTGCCCGTCGATCACCACGCGCTCGCCACTGGGAATCGCGCCATAGAGCGGGAGGACGTCCATTGCCGTCCAGTGCGTCGTGGCATGCTTGCCATGCAGCAGGCCAGCCGCACCGCACAGCAGCGCGCCGGTACAGACCGAATAGAATGTGCAGAGGAACAGTCATACCCGTCTCCTTTGAGAATGCAGAACGTCAGGGGTGACCAGCGAGGAGGCGGACCGTCGACTGCCGCCCCTCACTGGGTACATCAGTACATATTGCGTGCTTAGGCCTGCCAGGCGTATTGCTGGAACATCTCCTCGAGCGGCGGGTTGGCGACGCTGCCGGTATAGTTCGTCATGGTCGACGCAGCAACAACCAGGATGACGTCCAGCACCAGAGCCGGGGCGAAACCGGCGGCGGTGAAGGACGCGACGTCCTGATCGTCGAGACGGCCACGCTTGTCGATCAACGTGCGTGCGAGACGCGAGAGCGCCGCGAGCTTCTGGTCGGCCGGCAGACGGCGGGCGCGAATGGCGTTCACATCGGCTTCGCTGAGCCCTTCCGTGAGTCCGAGGAAGGTGTGGAACGCGACGGCCCAGGTGCTGCCATTGGTGACGGCATTCGTGAGCAACAGGGTCTGAACCTGTGCCTCCGTAAAATTGCCGCCGTGGACCTGCTGAAACACGCCGGTCAGGCCGTTGATCAGTTTCGGCGAACCGGCAATTGCGCCTGCAATGTTGGGAACCATGCCGAACGCTTCAGCAAGACCTCGAAAGGCCGGTTTCGAACCTTCCGGTGCCGATTCGAGTGTATATACGGGGAAGTTAGCCATGATATTTCCTTGGGAGTTGGACGCATGCATCAAGGGGCGATGACATGACAAGCAAAGAGTAGTGATGCGCCGCAGCCTCGCCAATTACATGGCGTGTAATAGAAAACAGTCGTTCAGCATCCGGCGAAGACAACCGCGCCTGCACGCAAAAACGGAGAATCGAATAATGCACCATCTCGGCATTGCGGTCATTGTGTTTGCATGCGTGTTGAGTAGCGCCCTGCTCGGCCTGTATCTGCACACCATGCTGCCGGCGCACCATCTCAGCGACGAATCGGTCAGCGTCATTAAGCTGACGATTGGATTGATAGCCACCATGGCCGCATTGGTGCTCGGGCTGCTGATCTCGTCGGCGAAAAGCTCGTTCGATGCCGCGAACGCCGCGGTCGTACGCGACGCCACCGAGATCATTCTGCTCGATCGCACACTGGCCCAATATGGTCCAGACACGCAGGAGATCCGGGCCTTGCTGAAGCAGAGCGTCGCCACAGGCATCCAGAAGATCAGCTCCGGCGATTCGGGTCAGCTGGCAAGCATGCGTAGCCCCGAGGAACTTAAACGCGGGGAAAATATTCAACGCCGGCTGGCGGAACTGTCGCCGAACAGCGAAACGCAACGCCGGCTGCAGGCGCGCGCCATCCAGATCGCGGGCGAAGTGCTGGCGATGCGCGAGCTTGCGCTGCTGCAGGCGGCAGGCTCAACCCCGATGCCGCTACTGCTAACGCTCGTGTTGTGGCTATGCATCATCTTCGGCTCGTTTGGGCTGTTCACCTCACCCAACACGACGGTCGTCATCACGTTCTTTCTGGGCGCGATATCCACTTCCATCGCCATTTTTCTGATCCTGGAAATGAACACGCCGCTCGGCGGAATCGTCGCCGTCTCCCTCGCGCCCGTGCATGAGGCGCTCTCCATACTCGGACAGTAGTCGTAGCGGTGCCGCGTAGAAGTTTTGCCGCCGCGAACGACATCGGGCGCTAGTTCGTTCGATTAGGCATTCCGGTTACAGCCGGAAATGTTTTTTTCTCGAGAAAGCGCTTTGCAGCGCTTGCGAGCGTCCTGCCCCCTCTCCCTTCGAAGTGTCACGCAAAAAAAATCGATCGGTGTAACCGGCGTCCAGCCTCGCGCGAATTAGCTGGTGTATCCGCAATGGATACCTCTCATCTCAATCACTGGAGAACGTCCATGTCCGCCAAGACCACTGTTAGTTCCGCTCTGCTCGCAGGTGCCGTTGCCAGCCTGCTGGCTTCAGTCGCTCATGCCGCGCCGCTCACGAAGGAAGAAATGAGTGCCGCCGTCGCCGCTCACAAGGAAAAGTGCTTCGGGGTCGCGCTGAAGGGGCAAAACGACTGCGCCGCCGGTCCCGGCACGACCTGTCAGGGTACGTCGACGATGGACTTCCAGGGCAACTCGTGGAAGTTCGTTCAGGGTGGCACCTGCGCGAGCATCGTCGTGCCGGGCGGTGGACACGGCTCGCTCACGCCGATCAAGTCCTGATCGCGAGAACGACGAAAGAGCGGGGACGATCATGAACGCTTCCATCCGATCAGCGGCAAGGTCTGGCCGTCCCCTTCGCACGGCGCACGGCGGGGCCGCGCTCGCGGGCACGAGCTTCAAGCATGAGCATATCGCGGCGATCCTCGAACACGGACTGCAGGACGGATTTTTCGAGGTGCACGCCGAGAACTATATGGGCGCAGGCGGGCCGCCGCACCGCGCGTTGAGCGCGATCCGCGAGCGCTATCCAGTCTCGCTGCACGGTGTGTGCATGTCGATCGGCGGACCGGACAGGCTCGACGCCCGCCACCTCGCGCGCTTTAGCGAGCTGGTCGCGCGCTATGAACCCGCACTCGTTTCCGAACACCTCGCGTGGTCCTCGCACGGCGGCACGTTCTTTAACGATCTGCTGCCACTGCCTTACACGAAGGCGACGCTCGATAAGGTCTGCGAACACATCGATCAGATGCAGGAAGCCATTGGACGTCCGATGCTGCTCGAGAATCCGTCGACGTACGTGGCCTTCGCGGCGTCGACGATGAGCGAAACGGAATTCATCCGCGCGGTCGCGCAGCGCACTGGCTGCGGGCTGCTGCTCGACGTCAACAATGTGTTCGTTTCGGCGACCAATCACGGTTATCCGGCACGCGCTTATCTCGCGGATTATCCTCTCGAACACGTCGGCGAGATTCACCTGGCCGGCCACAGCGAGCAGCACGACGACGAGCACGCGCGACTGCTCATCGACAGCCACGACCGCGCCGTCGCCGATCCGGTATGGGCGCTCTACCGCGAAGTGATCGCGCGTACCGGGCCGATACCGACGCTGATCGAATGGGACAGCCAGTTGCCTGCGTGGCCCGAACTGCGCGCACAAGCATTGGCGGCCCGGCACATTGTCTCCGAACTTTCCAGCAACAATGCATCGGAGTCCGATATATATTACCCGGAGCGGGCCGCCCATGAAGCCTGAACAATTCACGAGCGACTACGCGACGGCCTTCGCGCCGGGACTGACGAACCCCGAACTCGCAGCGCCGAACGGTGTCGTGGCTGCGCACGGCAAGGGCGTCGTCAAGCGCTACAACGTCTATCGCAACAACGTCACCGTTAGCCTCATCGACGCGCTGGCCGCGATCTATCCCGCCGTGCAGCGCATCACGGGCGTCGAGTTCTTCCGCGCGATGGCACGCTTTCACGTGCGCGCCACGCCCCCGGCTTCGCCGCTACTGTTCGAGTACGGACGCGATTTTCCGTCGTTCATCGAAACGTGGGAGTACGCGCGTGACATGCCGTGGCTTGCGGATACGGCACGCATCGAGCGCGCGTGGCTCGACGCCTGGCATGCCGGGGACGCCGCACCGCTTGCGGCCGACGCATTCGCGGGCATCGATGCGGATTCGCTCGCGCAGGTGCGCTTTGTCCCGCATCCGGCCGCTCGCATCGTGCGCTCGCGCTACCCGGCCGTCGCGATCTTCGCGATGAACCGGGCGCCCGGCCCCGTCACCCCGCTGCATTCGAACGATGCAGAGGACGCGCTCGTCACGCGGCCCGATTACGACGTGATTGTTTCGCGCTTGCCCGCGGGCGGCGCTGCGTTTCTGCTCGCGCTCATCGAGGGCATGCCGCTCGGCGCCGCCGCGCAGGCAGCCTTCGAGGAGAGCGACACCTTCGACCTGCCGGCCAGCCTGGCCGCGATGATTTCGGCTGGCGTATTTGCCGCCGTTCAACCAGGAGCGTAACCATCATGCAAACTCGACAGGACTCCAGACCGTCTTTCGCGGGCAACGTCGCGCACGCGATCGGCTGCGCCCGGCGCTTCATCGAGCGGCTCGCACAACCTTCGTTCGTGCAGCTCGTGCTGCGCCTTGCGCTGGCCGTGCCTTTCTGGAAATCGGGCATTCTCAAGTGGCACGGTTTCCTGCAACTCAACGACACGGCCATCGATCTCTTCACCGACGAATTCAAGCTCCATCTGCCCGGCGGCCCGTATCCGTTTCCGGCGCCGGCCCTCTTCGCGTTCCTCTCCGCGTGCGGCGAGGTCGGCTTCCCGGTGCTGCTCGTGCTCGGTTTCGGCACGCGCTTCGCGGCCGCCGGATTGCTGCTGATGACCTGCATCATCGAGCTGACGGTGCCGGACGGCTGGCCGATCCACATCACGTGGGCCGCCATGGCGCTCGGCATCGCCGCCTGGGGCCCCGGCGTGATATCGATCGACTACCTGCTCGGAGACCGCGCGTACCGGTCATGAAAACGCGAGAGCTGGTCACCCGGCTCGCGAGCGACGCGTCGCCCGTCGAGCGCAACGCCGTCCCGAGGCTGCTCACGCGCGCGCTCCTGTGCGGCCTCGCCGGCAGCGCGGCCCTGCTGGTTGCGCTGTACGGCGTGCGCAGCGACATGCCCGAGCTGATCCTCACGACGATGTTCTGGATTCGCCTCGCGTTCCCGCTAGCGATCATCGCTGCGGCCATGGAGCTCGCCGGGCGGCTGGGCCGCCCCGGTGCACGCCTCAGGCTCGCCGGGCTCGCGGCGGCGCTGCCGGTGGCCTCCATGTTGCTCGCCGCGGGCAGCATCCTGCTGGCGACGCCGCCGGGCTACCGGCTCGAGTTGATGCTCGGCACCACATGGCGCACGACGACGGCGAACGTCGTACTGCTATCGCTCCCCTCGCTCGCTGCAATATTGCGCGCGATGAAGCAGCTCGCGCCGACACGGCTCGCCCTGGCCGGCGCGGGCGCGGGTCTTCTGGCCGGCGCGCAGGGATTGCTCGTCTACTCGCTCTATTGCTCGGAAATGGCGGTCCCGTTCTGGGGTGTCTGGTACGTGCTCGCAATCGTCATCACGACCGCGGTCGGCTCGGCTGCCGCGCCGCATTGTCTGCGCTGGTGAGATTCGCGTCGACGCCGCATGCGCCGTGATGGTTCGCTCGAAAGGGTGCCGTATGTTCTGGAACGCCTTCAAACCCCTGGTCCGCGTCGCGCCCAAAGTACGCGCGCTTTGCATGCCGTGGCTGCTTCTTGCCACACGCGTCTGGTTCGGGCAGGTCGTGCTCGTGCATCAGATCATGGCCATGGCGCAAGGCGATCAGGGCGGCTTAACCGGCGCCGGATTGCATGCTCCGTCCAGCGTGGAGGCAGCGCTGCACGGTATCGTGCCGCTCCTGCTCACCGCTGGCCTCTTGACCCGACCCATAGCGCTTGTTTTGCTGGTTGGCGGCTACGGATCGATCGCCCTCGGTCCGGGCGGCGCAACGCTTGTTTTGCTCGCGTGGCTGGTCGTGCTGGGTCCGGGAACGTTCTCCCTCGACGCGATGTTGGCGCGAGGCCTTGCGTGGGCTCCACTTGGCCCGGCCCGACAGGTCAGGAAATGCTACGAGCTGCTAGAACGATTTGTGTCCCCTGTGCTCCTGCTCTTCTCGCGCGCGGGCATAGCGGCGTCGCTCAGTCTCGCTTCCCCATTGACGCCTTCCCTTTTCGGGCAGGCTGCCCATCAAAGTCTGACGACACTGTTCGCCTACCCCTCATGGATCGCTGCGCTGCTCGCATTCTGCATCGCCTTCGGCTGCATGACGCGGCCGGCGATGTTCATCTATGCCGCCATGGTTCCACTCGCTGGCATCGCCATGGCCATGGACGACCGGCTGGCCATTCTTCTCTTGCTACTTATGTTTGTCGCCACGGGGCCCGGCGTCATCTCGGTGGATCATTGGCTCGCCCGCTGGGTGCTCGACAGCCCGGACAGAGAAAAAGGCACGTTGAATGCGTATCCACATGTCGTGGTGGTAGGCGGTGGCTTTGGCGGGATCGAGACCGTTCGCGGCCTACGCAATTCGCACTGCCGGATCACCCTCATCGACCAGCGGAATCATCATCTGTTTCAGCCGCTGCTCTACCAGATCGCGACAGCCGCGTTGTCGCCCGGAGAAATCGCAACGCCGATCCGAAGCCTCTTTCGTGGACAGCGAAACGTCCAGGTCCGTCTGGGAACCGTCACAGGCATCGACACCGCCACCCGCGAAGTGCTGATCGGCACAGCCAGCCTGAAATTCGACTATCTCGTTCTCGCGACCGGCGCACGTCACAGCTACTTCGGCAACGATCACTGGGCGCCGTACGCGCCCGGGCTAAAGAGCATAGAGGACGCGACCTCGATCAGGAGCCGTCTGCTGCGGGCCTTTGAAGAGGCGGAAACGGCCGCCGACGCAGCAGCCCGCGCCGCATGGCTGACGTTCATCATCGTCGGCGGAGGACCAACGGGTATCGAGCTGGCCGGCGCCATCGCCGAACTCGCGCACCATGGGATGGATCAGGAATATCGCGCAATCGATCCGTCGACATCGCGCGTCATTCTGGTTCATGCCGGACCCCGCGTTCTGCCGACATTCCCGCCGTCCCTGTCTGCCGCCGCGGAACGTTCCCTTCGCAAGCTGGGTGTCACGATCTACCTCGATACCAGGGTGCTGGGCGTCGATCAGGAGGGCGCCGACCTCGGCAAGGATCGAATTGCATCCCGCACCATCCTGTGGGCTGCCGGGGTGGCGGCGTCTCCGGTCGCCCGATGGCTAAAGCAGCCAGAGGACGCGTCTGGACGAATCAAGGTGAACGACGACCTCTCTGTTCCGGCAGCTGAAGGCATCTTTGCAATTGGCGATGCCGCTTCGAGTCTGGGCTGGAACGGAGTAGCGGTGCCGGGGTTGGCGCCAGCCGCCAAACAGCAGGGAAGATATGCCGCGCGGGTGATCAACGCACAGCTTGCGGGTCGCCGTCGTCCGCCGCCGTTTCGATACAGACATTTCGGCAGCCTGGCAACGATCGGGCGTCAGGCCGCGGTGGCGGAAATCGGCCCCATCCGCATGTGGGGTGCGCCAGCGTGGTGGTTCTGGGGCGCCGCACACATCGCGTTCCTCACCGGCGGGCCGAACAGGGTGAAGGTCATGCTGGATTGGTTCTGGGCCTATGTCACCTATCGACGCAGCGCGCGACTCATTACCGGCCCGGCTTCCGACAGGCAGCCGGATTGATGTTCGCAGTGCACAAACCGGTCGCTTGCCGCGCTCGGAGCGCCGCCAGCTGAAGCGCGCGACCCAGCCTCCCGGCAACCCGCTTGCGCCTGCTTACGCGCCATCCGGGGTCATCTGCTCCTCACGCGCGTACTGCGTCGGTGGCCGGCCGACGTGCCGCGTGAAGGCAACGCTGAACGTGCTGGCCGAGCTGTAGCCGACAAGTTGTGCAATCTCGGCGATACGGCCGTGATTGCGGCGCAACAGATCCTTCGCGAGCGCCATGCGCCAGGTCAGCAGGTATTCCATCGGCGCGACGCCGACTGCACGGCTGAAGCGCTCGAAAAAGGTCGAGCGTGAGAGCGCGGCCTCCTTCGCGAGCGCGGCAACCGTCCACGGCTTCGTCGGGTGCTCGTGCATCTCCCGGATCGCAGCCGCGAGGCGGCTGTCGGAGAGCCCGCGCACGAGACCCGGTGGCGCATACGTTCCCGCCGTGGATCGTAGTGCTTCGATGAGCAGCACTTCCAGCAGGCGGGAGAGCACGACTTCGCGCGCAGGCCGCTGCTCTCTCGATTCCTCGCGCACGAGTTTTACGAGCGTGGCCAGCCGTTCCTGGCCGCGCACATGCACGAGTTGCGGCAGCAGCGAAACCAGCAGGGACGAATCCGGCGACCCGAAGCTGCAGTGGCCCGCCACCATGCGCGAGTCGACCGCTTGGTCCGCAGCGCCGATTCTGAATTCATTGTTGCCCAGCGCGACGGGCGTCACTGGCTCGACGTCCTGCGGCGGAGGCTCGAGGCTGCTCATCCCGATGCCATAGGACGCAGGAATCAGGACGAAGTCACCGGCCACGAGTTCGAGCGGCGCGTGATCGTCGATCGTGATGCAGCACCCGCCATCGAGGATGACGCAATAGAAAGGCTCGCCCGCACCCGAACGACTGATGCGCCACGGGCCGGCGCCGAGGACGAGTTTGGAGTAGCGCGCACTCGGCTGCAGCAGCGTCACGACTTCAGCCAACGGATCGATCATGGCCGGACTCCTGCAAACGAAATTCGGACCTTTGATTGTAGCAAGTACGGTCTGCGCGATCTATCGTATGGACACACGCAAACCATGCCAAAGGAGATTCCATGCAAACCGTGCTGATCACCGGCTGCTCGTCCGGATTCGGGCTCGAGGTCGCCCGCTACTTCCTGGCCCGTGACTGGCGGGTCGTCGCCACGATGCGTACGCCGCGTGACGACGTGCTGCCGCCTTCGGAACACCTGCGCGTGCTGGCGCTCGACGTCACGAAGCCGGAGAGCATACGCGAGGCCGTCATGGCCGCGGGCCCGATCGACGTCCTCGTCAACAATGCGGGCTTCGGCGCGGCTTCCCCGGCTGAACTGGTTCCGATCGAGGCCGTGCGCGAGGTCTTCGAGACCAACACGTTCGGCACGATCGCGGTGATGCAAGCCGTGCTGCCCCAGTTCCGCGAGCGCAAGGCGGGCGTCATCGTGAACGTTACGTCGAGTGTGACGTTGAAGGCGCTGCCGCTGATCGGCGCGTACCGCGCGAGCAAGGCTGCGGTGAACGCGTTCACCGAATCGATGGCGCTGGAACTCGAGCCGTTCGGCGTGCGGGTGCGCCTCGTGCTGCCGGGCCGTTCGCTGGAGACACGCTTTGGAGAGAACGCGCGCGCCCACATCCACGGCTTCGACAACGAAGCCTACGCCGGTCTCGTCAAAGAAGTCCTCGCGCGTCTGGAGGACACGGCGTCCCCCCTCACCCACGCACAGGACGTCGCCGAGGCAGTGTGGCGCGCGGCAACCGACCCCTCGACTCCGATGCGCATTCCCGCCGGCGCCGATGCCGAAGCATGGGCAGCTGAGGTGAGCTAATCAACACCAGGAGATTTGCATGCAGGACACTGTCATCGCCCTCGTCACCGGGGCCAATCAGGGAATCGGTCTTCAGATCGCGAAGGATCTCGCGTCACACGGCCTCACGGTGCTCGTCGGGTCGCGCAATCTCGAACGCGGTGAGGCCGCGGCCAGGGAGGTTGGGCCGAACGCGCGTGCGCTCCAGCTCGACGTGACGGATCACGCTTCGATCGCAGCGGCCGCGCAGCGCATTCGCGACGAGCATGGCCGCCTCGACGTGCTCGTCAACAACGCCGCGATTTCGAGCACGAACCGGCAACCGGGCCAGTCGGTCGAGGACTTCGCCAAGACCACCCGCCCGAGCAATGTCTCCCTCGACGAAATGCGCGCGGTGTGGGACACCAACGTGTTCGGCGTGCTGGCCGTTTATCAGGCGATGCTGCCGCTCCTGCGCAAATCGACGGCCGCCTGCATCCTCAACGTGTCGAGTGGCGTTGGGTCGCTCACGACGAACTCGGACCCTGCGTTCCCGTGGCGCTCGATCTTCGGTCCCGTATACCCCGCGTCCAAGACGGCGCTCAACGCATTGACCGTTGCCATGGCGATCGAGCTGGAGCCGTTGGGAATCAGGGTCAACGCCGTCTCGCCGGGCTACACCCGCACGAACCTCAACGGCTATACGGGCACGGAGACCGTCGAGGAAGGGGCACGCGAAGCGGTGCGCGTCGTTTTGCTGGGACCGAACGGCCCGTCGGGGACATTCACCCGCTGGGAAAATCAGACGATTCCGTGGTGAGCGAGGGGCCGCTGAAGGCGAAAGGTTGACTTCACGCTCCTTACGCCGAATTCGCCGCTTGTGTGAGTTCGAAGCGAATCGTGCGGTTGGTGCATTCGACGCTCGATTCGCGGTGCGCTCGCAGCGGCCCGTCAAACGCTTCGAACAGGTTGTTGCCACAGACGTCTTCCAGCTCCGGCGCGACACGAATGGCGGGCCGCATCGCCGTCCAGGGCGAAGCCGGCGTAAAGGTCCAGCGTCTTTCGCCCCGTTCGATCGCGACGCGCCCTGATACCGGCAGTTCGTCGTCTCCCACGACCGTAATCGCACGCCCGAGCAACGCCCAATCCAGTGGCCTGGGAAACACGATTTTCAGAGGTTGATAGCTCTTCGCCGCAGGAGGCAAAACCGTCCAATGTGCGACCGCAACGGGCTCGCGAACCGCCTGGGCGACAACGAAAGACTTGTAGCAATTTCGCCATAGCGGACGACCGGACGAGTCGACCATCGCGGAGCCGATGGCCAGCGCGTAGCGTTGCCCCATCCTCAGCGGCGGACCCAGTTCCCGATTGGGACCTACCCAGCGTTTCAGCCTGCCGGGATCCAGCAGAACCGTCAGGCATCGCATGCTCCTGTCCCAAAGCTCCAGCGCAGGCCGATAGAGCACGTCGTGCGCAGGCCGTCCATCGGGGCCGATGAGACTGATCTGCGTCTCGGCACCGCCACGCCGCATCGGGCTGGAAAAGCAAACGTAGAATCGAAGCAGGTTTTCCGGCAGCACATCGGCGGAAGGAAAGACACCCGTCACGAAAGCCGGGGCGGCGCCGATCGGGCCCGGTAGCGAGAATTCGAGCGTCAGCACGTCCGCATGCCCGACCCGGCCGAGCGGCCGCGGATCGAAGCTTGCTCGATAGCGAACGCCCGGTTCGAACGGAAAACGCGGAATGAATCGCACCCCGGCCTCCAGAAGCTGATAGCGGCCAGCCACATCGGGAAGTTCGTCGCCGCCCCGCATCGCTGCATCGATAACGTTCACACGCAGCACGGATTGCAGGAGGCGGGCCGTCCCCTGGTGTTCGACGAGAAACGCAACGAGATCTGGATCGAGGTTGTGCACGCCGACGCTAGCCGCCCCGCTCCGCTGTGTCTCGTGCTCGACCCGCAGTGATGGCTGGAGTGTCATCGGCATTCTCAGGCAGTCTCGTTGCGCAATAGCCCGCGTCCGGTTGATCCTGCAACCGGCTATGCGTGGTCGATCTCGTTGCGATGTTCGCGGTAGTGGAACGGATCGGGACCATTCGGCCAGTTCATTTCCGCCATTCCCAATCTGCGGTCGAAGAAGTACGGAACCATCAGAGTGCCGATGTCCAGTCGCCAGGACGTCTTCGGATGCCGCCAGATGACGACTGCCCACCGTGGATCGAGAATCGCGATATGTTCCGCCCGGATCGGCAAATCGCGCTGCGTGCGCCCGAGGCCGCCCGGCCCAAAATCGATCGGGCCACCGGTCGGCTCAGGTTTCGCGGTCGTCAACTCCGCAGCTTCGATACGCGATGCGCTGCGTACGTCGATGGTTACCAGCAAGTAGTCCTTGTGGTCGGTCGGATCGGTATAAGTCAGCATATCCAGCGGATTCGACCCATAGCCCAGCTCGCCGATCGTGTCCCCGCGCACGTGCGCGCCATCCTTCAGATCTTCCAGGCGGAAGCGCACGAGCGGCGTGCAACCGTACACCGCAAACAGGTACGGTTTTCCGTCCATCTCCCGGATCAGTTGCCGCACGATCGGGGCGCGTGTTTCGAACTCTCCGTGCGTCGGGTGCCAGATTTCGACGGTGCTCGTCGACAGCCGGGAACTGAACGGATATGGGATGCGATACAGCGTCGATGCAAAGCGCTGATTCGAGATTCCCGTGACGAAAACCTCGCCGTTGTAGTACTTGACGTCCGTGATCGCATAGACCTGCTGGGGCTCGAACTCCAGCATCGCTTTCTGGTCCGGCTCGTTTGGAAGGGCCATTTTCGTGTGCGCAATCCCGTCGAGTTCGAGCAACTCGAGTTTGCCGTGATTGACCTTCACGATCGCAGCCATCGCGCCTGGCCCACTGCCGCGTTCGACCGACATGAAGATCTGCCGCGACGGCTGATGGATCGCCATATCGTTGATGACAATATTGCCGACCGTCGTGCCGAAGAGCGCAGCGAGCTTCTGGTCCACGCCCAGGACCAGATCGCGGCCTTCGAAGTTATGAAAATTCCCCATCTCCACGTCGGCCTGAGAGGTCACGTCCGATTCCTTCAGTGCAAACGCATGAACGGCCGCACCGGTGATATCGCCGACGAAGAGGACATTGCCGGGCCCGAACTCGAGGGCTCCCGCAGACTGGAGTGGGCCGCCCGGCCGCGGCGAGCCGGATCTCACCGCTTTAGCCTGGTTCGTTTCACCCGCGGCCAGCGCCGGGCCCGCCAAGGCAAGCATGAGCGCCGAGGCCGAGCCAGCCCGCAGAAATTCGCGCCGCGAGCGGGCATCGTCTGCCATACCGGATGTCGTCGTGTGGTCCATTGCGTTCCCTGGTTGTAGCATCAGCGTTCGGTGCTAGATGCCGGCGAATCCGCCGCCGGCAGCCGTCAATCCACCGCTGACCTCGAGCGCATCGATCGCGCCATGCAGTTCCAGCGGATTGACGCCTTCGCCATGCGTGATCAGGCCACCGGCGATCGCGATCTTGCGCGCCGATCCTCCGGGCTTGATGCTAAGCGCCGTCGCCGCAAGCCGGACAACGACGCCCTTGACTAGCGAGTCGCCCGTACCGCCCCACGTCTCGATGCCCCGGCGGACGGTGATCTCGCCGACGGGCTGGCTGATCTGGATGCCCACTGCGCCATCGGCATGCGTGACGACGCGCTCGAATTGCGCCGACCGCACGGTGCCTGTGTAGACATTGAAGCCGCGCGATCCCTGGCCGAACGTCTCGATCAACGCGTTGACTTCGAGCCGGTCGAGGGAGCCGAAATTTACGAAACCGATGCCGCTCGGCCCATAGGACGTGACTTTCCCGTCGACGATCCAGCGATCGACCGCTCCCCAGTTGTCGAGCACCATGTCATTCGGGCCGTAGGTCGTCACCGGGCCGTGATTGTGCACGCTGGCGACGTATGCGCCGGACACGACGAACACGCCGCCGGTGATGCGATCCGGCGTGCCGGGCGCGATGCCGCCATCGCTGTGGACGGCGCCCGTCTCCAGGCGATGCGCGACGACACGCCCACCCTTCTCTCCGGCGCCGCCAACGAAGATGCCGCTGCCGCGAACCGGCGCACCCGCACGTCCCGCCGAAAGCCCGCTGAGGTCCGCCGTGATGACCACGCCGCGGTCTTCGCGCTGATTCCAGAGCGTGAAAACACCAGCAACGACTTCGACGCCATACCCCTTCGGGCGCTCTTCATAGCCTCGGGCGTCCGCAGCCCAAATGTCGATATCGTGTGCTTCGACATGGCCGCCAGCCACGCTTTCGCGGGCCAGCAACCGCACGACGCCCGCAATGCTCAGATCGTGCAGCACGAGCCGACCGAATCCGTCGACACGGGTGTCGTTGAAAATGGCGCGCCGATCGGGGTCCGTGGAAAGCCGCAAGCCCTCGACCCGATTGTCTGCCGAAAGCTCCAGCCCGTCGCTGCCGGGCGCGAAGCGCAGGGCGGCTTGTGCGTCGATGCCGGTCAGCGCCAGACCGGGCCGCAGGCGAAGGGCCGCCACCCCATCGATCTGCGCTGCAACGACGATATGCAGAACCTGGTCGTCGTCGACCGCCGTCTGCAATTCGGCGAGCGTGGAGACGTTGCGCGTTTCGGTGTTCACGATGGGTCGTTCCTCCATGATCTGATGCACGGTGCGCACGCCGCTTAGACGAGCGACGCGGCCTTCCTGGCGCAGCCTGATCGCTCGCCCGGAACAATGTTCCCGCATCCACCCTTTGCGGCCGGGGCGATCGGGTTTGACGGGTCTACGACGACACGCTCACCGCAATTTTTCTCGATGGTAGCCAACCGCTCGGCTGACCGCTAACGGACATTCCGGAAATCGGATTTCCATTTCTGGAAAGCTCCCGCGAGCGGCCGCATTCGCATGCTTGAGCGTGTGCCCCTGATGAGGAGGAGCAAGCCCATGCTCACGCCACCCGAACCCTTCACGTCGCCACCGGCGGACTGCCGCCTTGCTGCCGCCTGGTTGCGGCGGTAATCTGCGTCAGACGATTGGAGGCCGCAGCTCGCCAGCAAGGTGCCGGTCGGACGGAGCGAAACGGTAATGAAAGATCTGAATACGCTGCTGATTTTCGCGAAGGTCGTCGAGGCAAGCAGCTTCTCGGAGGGCGCGCGGCGGCTCAAGATGCCTATCTCCTCTGTGAGCCGCCGTATCGCCGAACTCGAAAATCAGCTGGGCGTCCGTTTGCTCGATCGATCCACGCATCACCTGCGGCTCACTGACTTCGGCACCGAAGTATTCGAGCTCGCAAAACAGGCTACGGAGGTCAGTGAAGCCGTCGACAATGTCATCTCGAACCGCCTGCCCGAGGTGTCCGGCGCCGTGCGGCTCTGTGCGCCGCCGAACCTCTCCGACTCGCTCATCGTACCTGTCGTCGAAGCCTTTCAGCAGTCTTACCCGAACGTGGAAGTCAAGGCATTCATTACCGAACGCATCGTCGACCAGATTGCCGAGGACGTCGATATCGCGTTCAAGGTCGGAACCTTCACCGACGCGACGCTCGCAGCGCGCACGCTCCTGACCTACCGGCATCAGGTCGTTGCAAGTCCGAAGTACCTCGCCAGATGCCCTCCTCCGGAATCGCCGCGGGACCTTCCCGCGCACCGGCTTTTCGCGTTCTCTTTCTGGAAGCCGGACTATAGCTGGAGTTTCGTCCACGTCAACGGCCGGGACACCGAAACGGTTTCCTTCCAGCCGGCAATCGCCATGAACGATTACACGGGGCTCATCGTGGCGTTGCTCGAAGGCTGCGGCATCGGGGAACTGCCGCCCATCGTCCAGCCAGACCTCGTGCGCAGCGGGCAGCTCGTCGAGGTCTTGCCGGACTGGCATCTGCCGGTGTTCGACCTGACCATCGCCAACCTGCGCGACCGCTATCTGCCCCGGCAGGTTCGCATCTTCAGGGACTTCGCGTCGAAGATGGTGCCCGGCCTCTTTGGCACCTTACCATCCTGAAAGGCGGAAACAGGCGATACCACCGAACCCGTTTCAATCATTCGCAATCTTTAAGGAATTCGAATGTTCCGCACTACTCCGGAAGATCCGGAAACAACACGGGTGCCATTTCGATCGCGAATTCCTTGAAGAGCCTGCACGGTTTCGAAATGTGTCGGTTGCCCAGGTAGACGAGGGAGAGGTCGTATGTCGGGAGGCGCCACTGCGGCATCACCTCCACCAGCTTGCCCTCGCGGACGAGATCGGGCCGAACCACCGGAGGCAGCTCACCAATGCCGGAACCCGCCAGCAACATGGAAGCGAGGCCGGCAAAATCGTTCATGGCGAATAACGGCTGGAACGTGAGCGTCTGCTTTTCGCCTCCATTCTTGTGCACGAAGCACCAGCTGCAATCCGGCTTCCAGTGCGAAAACGCAAGCAGGCGATGCTCGAGCAGATCCTGCGGCTTTCGGATCGCCCCGCAACGCTCGAGGCAGGCGGGCGTTGCCACGATGCGATGACGATAGGCGAGGAGGCGCCGCGCGACCAGCGACGAATCGCGCAGCGTCCCAACGCGGAACACGAGGTCGACGCCGTCTGCGATATGTTCGACGTAGCGCTCGGTAACGAGAATCTGAAAACGCACGTTCGGATAGCGCTTCTGGAATTCCATGACGAGCGGCGTCAGCAAGGTATCCGAAACGCTCGGCGGCGCCGAAAGGCGCAAGAGCCCGGACATGTCCGAGAGATGGTTGGAAGCGACGCTGTCGATGGCCTCACCCAGCTCGACGCCTCGCACGGCTTGCTCGTACACCTCCTTGCCGAGGTCGGTGAGGGTGAGATTACGCGTGGATCGTTCGAGGAGGCGAACGCCGAGCGCCTGCTCGAACTCCGCGATGTGCCGGCTGACCGTGGAGACCGGCATGCCAAGCCGGCGTGCCGCCCCGGAAAGGCTGCCCGATTCGACCACCTTTGCGAATATCACCAGCGAGTTGAGGTTCGCCATCGCTTTTCCATCATTGGAAAACCATTGTGCGCCAATCGTCGGCGGCGTCGCAAGGAAGGGCGCCAACCGGAGCGCGAGCGCGCAAGTGACATGTCATGGCACGCCGATCTTCCCGGAACTGGAAAACGATTTTCTGCTTTGCCGCCTACCGGAAAATCGCACCTGCTCTATGGTTTTGCATATAGACCCGCGAGCCGCAAAGGAGGCGTCGATGACGACCATGAAAGCCGCAGTGATCCATGAGCCGGGCGGCCCTGAAGTGCTCAAGCTCGAACAGCGTCCGATCCCGACGCCGCAGCGCGGCGAGGTGCTGATCCGCGTGAAGGCATTCGGAATCAACCGGTCCGAAATGTTCACGCGCCAGGGATTTTCCCAGAGCGTGAAGTTTCCGCGCGTGCTGGGAATTGAGGCGGTCGGCATCGTGGAAGACGCACCGGGAATGGAGTTCGCCAAGGGCGATACGGTTGCCACCGCGATGGGAGGCCTGGGGCGTGAGTTCGACGGCAGTTATGCGGAGTACACCTGCGTACCTGCCCGGCAGGTGCAAAAACTGATCACTGGCTTGCCCTGGGAAACGCTCGGCGCAATGCCGGAAATGCTTCAAACCGCGTGGGGCTCGCTGTTCAAGGCCCTCGCGCTGCAGAAGCGGGACCGGCTGCTGGTTCGCGGCGGAACGACATCGGTTGGACTTGCCGCTGCGGCAATCGCCAAGGCACACGGTGCGTTTGTGATATCGACGACTCGCAATCCGCAGAAAGGCGACGCGCTGCGTGCTAACGGCGCCGACCGTGTCGTCATAGACTCGGGCGCAATCGCGCAGGAGATCGGCGAAGTGTCGCCCGGCGGCGTGGATAAAGTGCTGGAACTCATCGGCACCGCGACACTGAAGGATTCGTTGCGCTGCGCGAAACAGGGCGGCGTGGTGTGCATGACGGGCATTGTTGGCAACCAGTGGTCGTTCGATACCTTCAGCCCGATGGAAGTGATACCGAGCACGGTGAAACTGACCATTTACGACGGCGGAGTCAATGAATTCATGGCGACCCCGTACGACGAATTGCTGGAGCAGGTGAAGGCCGGAACACTTCGCATCCCCGTTGGGAAGGTTTTTCGGCTCGACGATATCGTAGAAGCACACCGGTGCATGGAAGAGAACAAGGCCGGAGGGAAGATCGTCGTGCTGCCATGAAGGCGACTTCCAGGCGATGCCACTGACCGATGGGAGCCCCGATCTCGCGATTCGCCATGCGCATTGACAACGGATGACCAGAAGGCACCCGCGCCCGGCCGCGGTGCCCGCCGAGCATCTTCGCCAAAGGCGACGCGCCCGATCTAGCCCAGACTGCAGTGCGCCGCAAGCTTCCCCAATTTTATTGTTGTGCAGTGCCGACACGACGCGCCGCTATTTTTGTCGGCTAGAAGAATGTCACGCGCCTTGCGTAATCTGGCGATGCGCCTGAACACGGAATAGCCCCCGTTAGGTGCACCCCTCGGCCGCGTCCCTGTATGCGGCTTTTTTTTATGCACTGCAAACATTTGAGGCCGCTTTGCCTTGCGCCCACGAACGGCCAATCGAGGTTCGCACCGCCGCGGCATTCGTGGCAGGGCGAACTGACATCGAACATCCAGCGTTGATACGCAGCCGCAAAGGCAGACCTGCCAGCAAGTGAAAACCTCGCTCCGGGTTCGGTGCACCGCTGCCCGAGCCGTCAGTCGAGCATCTTTTCCCCGGGGCGCAGCGTCAAGACCCGTACGCCGTTTCGGGTCACGGCTACGGTGTGCTCGAACTGAGCGGACAGTTGCCCGTCGCGTGTAACGACCGTCCAGCCATCCTCTTCGGTCCAAACGGCAGACCGCCCCTGGTTAAACATCGGTTCGATGGTGAACACCATTCCTTCGCGCAACATCAAACCTGTTTCCGGCTTTCCCCAATGCAGCACCTGAGGATCCTCGTGCATCTCCCGCCCAATGCCATGCCCACAGTATTCCCTTACGACCGAATAGCCATTTCTGCGGGCGTGCCGCTCAATAGCATGACCCACATCGCCAAGTCTGGCACCGGGACGAACGGCCCTGATTCCTTTCCACATCGCTTCGTAGGTCACTTGCACGAGCCGTTTGGCCACTGGCGACACCTCGCCAAGCAAATATGTTTTGCTGGAATCAGCGATATATCCATTCTTCTCCAACGTGATGTCGAAATTGACGATGTCCCCGCTCCGTAAAACGTCTGTCGTGGAAGGAACGCCGTGGCAAACCACGTTATTGCGGGAAGCGTTGAGCGCGTAGGCGTACCCGTACTGGCCTTTGCTTGCCGGGCGTGCCATGAAATCATTGACGATGAGGCTATCGACCATGTCATTCACTTGCATCGTCGACATGCCGATCAAGCTCAATGTATCCAGATAGCCAAATACGTCCGCCAGCAACTTGCCCGACTCCGCCAGCAATTCGATTTCTTCCGGCCGTTTGGTCATGGTGTAGCCACGTTGACGGCTTGCGCTACAACGCCAGCGGCTCTGAGTTCGCGGGCAACGATCTCATTGAACCCCATCGTCGGATTCATTTCGCTCAACATACCGATCTTGATCCAGAAGGCCGCTTGCGCATTGATTGACCGGCAGGAAACTGCGCTTGCCTTTCGTATCTGATCGTGCAGATCGTCGTCGATATTCACGATACCCATGTGCCACTCCATACATATATGATTCGTATATGGATCATATACGGAAACAGGACGACAGTGCAAGCGCCGTGGCGATGTCGCGTGGGGTTGAGCGGCGAGCGGGCAGAACGCGCCGCTCGCATCTCGCAAGCCAACCGGGCGCGAGGAAAGGGGTACCATGAGAAAGCTATCGAACGCCAGGCTGATCCGCGCCTGAGCGTGTAACGTGTCCGTACCCAGGGGGCCCGCCATGATCCAGTATCACTCCACTCCCGATTCGCCGATCGTCGAAATCACCGTCGAAGGCAAGATCACCGACCACGATCTGCGCGAAGCCATCGAGCGCATGCGTGGCGATCTTGAACTGAACGGGAAGACCCGTGTGCTCGAACGCATCGAGCACTTCAGCGGTATCGAGCCGAAGGCGCTGTGGACCGACATGACGCTCGGCGTCCCCCTCGCCCGCAAGGTCACACGCGCCGCGGTGGTGGCCGACGCGGGCTGGATTCGCGCCTCGATGCATTTGGCCCGATTCTTTACCAAGGCTGAAATCAAGGCGTTCCACACTAACGAACTGGAGCAGGCGCGAGCCTGGATCAACGCCTGAACGTCGCCTGCAGCCGCACGCTTCGGACGGCAGGCGGCGAGGAGCCGTCATTCGTTCCCCAACGTCGGTTTGACTGCTTTCGCAGTCAGGATGCGCTTTGCCTTCATGACAACTGGCAGCGCAGTCGCGAGCACAGAGAACACAATTATTCCGGCAGATCGATCCCGCGCGATTGCTTCAAATGCTGTTTCCACCGTGCCATCAGTGTTCTTCTCCGCACATCATGCGGCTCGTCAAGAAACGTGGCGTCGACAACCCGATCCGCCCTGAAGTGACGAAATTCCTGACGTAGTTCGCACCACGCAACAAGTAGCCGGACAGCATCAGCGTACCCAATGAGCAGCGGCCATATTGTGCGTTCGCTCGCGCGTCCGCGTTCGTCGCGGTAACGGATTCGAAGCTTGCGACCCACGCGAATCCACTCGCGAATCTGCGCGATGTTCAGCATTTCGGCCGGCGACGATTGTGGCCGCGGCGTGCTGACTGTCGGCTCCGCGATGAATGGCCTCAACTGGTCCGGCACCGCCGCCGTGATCTTGGCGATCAGATCCTGAGCGGCTCTTGCCAGCACCGGATCGCTTCGTTGGGCGACCCATTGTGCGCCGAGCACGGCGGCTTCCTTCGTATGCCTAATCTATTTTTAATCAGAATCGCCGAAGCGACACAGACGGCGCTTCCCTGGTGCAGGGATGCTTCCCAGCGCGTCCGACGGGGACAACGAGGGCGGGGAGCGCGACCTGGTCTACTCGGGGATGACCGTCAAGCAGATTGCGCACAGCCTGGGATTCGAGGACAGCGCGAATTCCAGAGCGCCGCTCATCACGATCTGGCATTGGGTATGTGACAGCGAGAGGGAGATACGGGGACTAAACGATGGCCATCGTATTGCGGCGGTTGCGTCAATAGACGCTCAACGGCTAAGAATATTTATGTAAGTTCTGACTGCATCCGATAGCACGCAAGGGCGTAGCGCACAGCACGCGCCATCGACTCCGCTAACGACGAAAGCACGCGTTGCCATGGCATTGACGGAACAGGTCAGCGCTACGCCCCGCGAGTTTTCCCGTGCTCAAGTGCATTGACGCATCTGCTACCATTCGAATCGACAGTCCTGCGCCATAACTTCTAGAAAAATATGGACTATGACATGGCGTTGCGTAGCACGCAGAAGCCGAATCTGGATCCATAAGCGACTCCTTCAGAGCATGTCATCTGAGACCCGGTCCAACTCGATTGCAGATAGCAGCCAGGTGTTATGGGAGGATGGCGACCGGGTCTTTTCCCGCGCATGGCGCTTGAGCCTGGATGGCGCGCAGACTTCGGTCATGGAGTTGCGGCCTTCCGCCGCCAGCCGCACGCCAGCGAGCCTCGAACGCCTCGCGCACGAGTACCAGCTGAAAGACGAGCTTTCCGGCGATTGGGCCGTGCGGCCGCTCGAACTCGTGCAGGAAGGCAGTCAAACCGTACTGGTGCTCGAGGATTCGGGCGCCGCTCCCCTCGACCGGCTGATTGGCTCGCCGCTTCCGCTAGAACGCTTCCTGCAACTCGCTATCGACATTGTCGCTGCCTTGGGCAAGGCTCATCAGTGCGGTCTCATCCACAAGGACATCAAGCCGGTGCATATCCTGGTGAACGACGCAACGGGTGAGGTCAGGCTCACCGGCTTCGGTATCGCATCGCGACTTCCGCGCGAACGCCAGAGCCCGGAACATCCCGAATTGATCGCCGGAACCCTCGCGTACATGGCGCCTGAGCAGACCGGCCGGATGAACCGGTCGATCGATTCGCGCAGCGATCTTTACGCGCTCGGTATCACGTTGTACGAGCTGTTGACCGGAACCCTTCCTTTCACTGCGCTGGACCCGCTGGAATGGGTGCATTGCCACATCGCGCGGCAGCCGGCTGCGCCGGACGAGCGCGCCAAAGGCATCCCTGCCCCGCTCTCGGCCATCGTCATGAAGCTGTTGTCGAAATCCGCCGAGGACCGCTATCAAACCGCGAGCGGCCTCGAGTGGGACCTCAGAAGGTGCCTGGCGGAATGGGAGGCCGCCCATCAAATCGCACCTTTCCCGCTTGGAACGCACGACACGACCCGACAGCTTCTGATTCCCGAAAAGCTCTATGGGCGCCGCAGGGAAATCGCGACGCTTCTGGATGCCTTCGAGCGCGTCGCCACGCAAGGCACGCGGGAACTGGTCCTCGTGTCCGGCTACCCGGGCATCGGCAAGTCGTCCGTCGTCAATGAATTGCACAAGGTTATCGTGCTGCCCCGCGGCATCTTCATTTCGGGAAAGGTCGACCTGCGCCTGAGGGATATTCCCTACTCCACCTTGGCCCAGGCATTCGCCGAATTGATCCGACAAATCCTGAACGGACAGAATGTCGACGTTGCGCGTTGGCGCGTGGCAATCGAAGAAGCTGTCGGCCAGCACGGGAGATTGCTAACCGATTTAATCCCCGAACTCGCCAGCTTGATCGGACCGCAGCCCCCGGTCCCCGCACTCGCGCCGCTCGAAACCCAGTTGCGGTTTCAATCCGTCTTTCAAAAGTTCGTTAGCGTGTTCGCGCGCGCAGAGCATCCGCTCGTCATATTCGTCGACGACCTCCAGTGGCTCGATCCGGCCACCTTAACCATGGTGGAATACCTGATCACGCATGCCCACACGCACCACCTGCTGTTAATCGGCGCATATCGCGACAACGAGGTCGCGCCCGGGCATCCCTTGACGAGTACGTTCCATTCGATTCGCAAGGCCGGAACGGCGGTGCACGAGATCGCACTTGGCCCGCTCTCGCGACGTGATTTCAGCGAGCTGCTTTGCGACGCTTTCAGATGCACGCGCGAGCAAGCCTTGCCTCTGGCAAAGCTGGTTCACCGGAAAACCGGCGGCAATCCATTCTTTGCAGGACAATTTCTGACGAATCTCGCCGAGGAAGGGCTCCTCGCGTTCGAGTCGAGTTCGGCCTCGTGGCGATGGAGTCTCGAACACATCGACGCAAAAGGCTTCACCGAAAACGTCGTGGATCTGATGATCCGCAGGCTACAGCGGCTTTCGTCCACCACACAGGACGCGTTGATGCTGCTCGCCTGCCTCGGCAGCCAGGCCGACTTCGGCACTCTCGCGAGCGTCTGGGGCGGCTCCGAGGCCAAGGTCCATGCCGATTTCGCCGACGCCGTCCGGGCCGGCGCGATCATCTCCATGGACCGCAGCTTCAAGTTCGTGCATGACCGGGTGCAAGAAGCCGCGTACGCGCTGATCCCGCCCGATTCGCGCGCCGAGCATCACTTGCGCATTGGCCGCCTGCTGTTGTCGCGGCTCGATGACGCGGACATTTCGGCCAGAATTTTCGATCTCGTGAACCAGCTGAATCCGGGATGCGAACTGATGGTCGAGCGGCCCGAACGACATCGCGCAGCCGCCCTCAATCTCGAAGCCGCAAAAAAGGCGAAAGCCTCCACCGCTTACCGTTCGGCCTGCAATTATCTGGCGACCGCTGCGTCGCTGCTATCGCAGCAAGGATGGGACGACTGTTACGAGCTAACCTTCAGCGTCTGGTTCGAGCGGGCTGACTGCGAGTTTCTTCTCTCCCACCTCGCCGAGGCTACCGAATGGATCGATGAAATATTGCGTCGAGCGCAATCGAAGATCCACCGCGCCGAAGCCTACCGGCTCAGGATGGTCCTGCAGTTGGTGACCGGCGACAATGCGTCCGCGGTCAGCACCGCCCGCGAATGCCTGGGCATGTTCGATATCGACTTGCCCGATCATCCTACGGATACCGAAATATCGGCAGAGTACGAAGCGGTCTGGGCGCATCTCGGCGCGCGCCCGATCGAAAGCCTTCTTGATCTCGCGATGATGGAAGACCCGGAGATGCGCGAGGTCATGAACATCTTCCACATGCTGGGGCAGACGGCCTATTTCACCGATATCAACCTCGCCCAGACGATTGCGTGCCGAATGGTCGCTGTGACGCTGCAATACGGCACAACCGATTCGGCTGTCATCGCCTATGCGTTCATTTCCATCCTTCTGGGGCCGTTCTTCCACCGCTACCAGGAGGGCGAAGCGTTCGCCCGGCTGGCGGTCGCAGTGGCGGAGAAGCACCGCTTCACCGCTCAACACGTGGCCGCACATTTCTTTATGCAAATGGCGGTTCTCTGGACGCAACCGATCGAAGTCGCATTAGGGTGCGTCGATACTGCCATTCGGTATGCGCAGGAGACAGGCGAGGTCATCTATGCCAGCTTCAGCCTCGAACATCGGCTAACGGATCTTCTGGCACGCGGGGTTCACCTCGACGAGGCGTGGCTCGAATCGATCAAGGCCATTGCGTTCGTCGAGCGAATCAGCTTCCGTCACGTGCACGATATTCTCACGTGCATCCAGCAATTCATTCAGAAACTTCGCGGGCGCGCCGGCGACCAGACAGTCGTCGAAGACGCGACGATTGAGGCGCAAATCACGGAAAGCGGTATTGCCGTGGTCAACTGCTTCTACTGGATTTTGCGGGTGCAGCGCCACTATCTGTTGGGCGAACACGAGAAGGCGCTCGAGTGCGCCGCCCGCGTCAAGCCGATTCTCTGGTCCGCACGCTGCCATATCCAGTTCTCCAACTACTGCCTTTACTATTCGCTTGCACTCGCAGCCGTTCACAACACCTCGTCGAGCGAGCGGCAAGCCGGGATCGAGACGGACATCGCCGCAAACATTCAGGCATTCGAAAGATGGGCACAAAGCGGCCCGGTCACGTTTGCGCACAAGCATCTGCTGCTGTGCGCTGAACTGGCCCGTCTGAACGCAGACGCAATGCAGGCCTTGCGGCTTTATGAGGATGCCGCGCGCCTGGCAGGCGCGCGAGGCTTCGTTCAGGATCAGGCACTGGCCAACGAGCTGGCTGGGCAGTGCTGCCTCGCCGCTGGCCTCGAGCGCGCGGCGAACACCTATTTGCGCGAGGCGCGGGCCTGCTACTCGCAATGGGGTGCACACGGCAAAATCGAACAACTGGAGCAGCGCTACTCCTTGAGCAAGCCCGAAGCGGCGTCTGTCTCGCGCGTGACTATCGAGGAGAACGCCGAGCAACTGGATGTGGCGACAATCGTGAAGACAGCTCAGGCAATTTCAGGCGAAATGGTGCTTGAAAATCTGATCAAATCCTTGATGGTGACCGCGGTCGAGCACGCTGGCGCCGAACGCGGTCTGTTGATCCTTCCACAGGGCGCCCACCTGCGCATCGAGGCCGAAGCCACGACTCAAGGCAGCCAGGTCGTCGTGCGATTGCCGCAACAGTCGCCGAGTTCGACCGCGTTGCCCGACTCGCTCTTGCACTATGTCGCAAACACGTGCGAGCCCGTCATCATCGACGACGCCTCTGCCGAAAACCGTTTTTCCGGCGATCCCTATATCCGCCAGCAAGGCGCGCGTTCCGTCCTTTGCTTGCCGTTACTCAAGCAGACCAGGCTGATCGGCGTCCTCTACCTCGAGAACAACCTCGCGTCCGGCGTTTTTGCTCCGAAGCGCATCGCCATGTTGAAGCTGCTCGCCTCGCAGGCGGCGATTGCACTGGAAAACGCCAGCCTGTACCGCGATCTCGCAGAACGTGAGGCGAAGATCCGGCGCCTCGTCGACGCCAACATCGTCGGCATCATGATTGGGGGCGTCGAGGGGCGGATCCTCGAAGCCAACGACGCGTTTCTCCGTATGCTGGGATACGACCGTGACGATCTGCAGCTTGGGAATCTCAGCTGGAGGGATCTCACACCGCCCGAGTGGGTCGAGCGCAGCAGACTGGTGTGGGAGAAGCTGGACGAGACCGGGATATTACAGCCCTACGAGAAAGAATACTTCAGGAAGGATGGCAGCCGCGTGCCGGTGCTGATCGGCATGGCCATGCTGGGCGAGAACGCGACTGAAGCTATCGCGTTTGTGCTCGATCTGAGCGAGCTGAAGCGGGCGGAAGCGCAGGCGCGCCAACTGCAGCTCGAGCTTGCGCATGCGAACCGTGTCACGGCCATTGGACAGCTCGCGGCGTCGATTAGCCACGAAATGAAGCAGCCGGTTGCGGCGACGGCCGTCAATGCGTCAACAGGTCTGCGTTGCCTCGAGCTCGATCCGCCCAACGTAGGAGAGGCCCGCCAGGCGTTCGATCGTATCGTTCGTGACACGAGGCGTGCAGGCGAAGTGATCAAGCGGATTCATGGCCTTGTCAACAAGGCCCCGACGATCAACGAGATCCTGCAGATCAACGAGGCAATTCGCGAGGTCCTGGCGCTCGCGTCCAGCGAAGCGAACCGGAACGGCGTTTCTGTGCGGCTGCAGCTTGCGGAAGCTTTACCGCCCATCAAAGGCGACCGGGTGCAAATCCAGCAGGTGATGCTGAACCTTATTATCAATGCCATCGACGCCATGAGCACGGTTGACGATGGGCCGCGAGAATTGACGATCAGCACCGCCGTCAACGAGCCGGGCGCCGTTCTTGTAGCAGTGCGCGATTGCGGCCCGGGTATCGCCCCGGAGAACACCGAGCGCCTGTTTGAGCCGTTTTATACGACGAAGGCTAGCGGGATGGGTATGGGGCTCTCGATATGCCACTCGATCGTCAAGGCGCATGGCGGCCGATTGTGGGCTAGCGCCAACGTCCCCCGTGGCGCGCTCTTTCAATTCACGTTGCCAGTCAACCCCGCTGTTTCTGGGTAAGCCGGCCCAAAACCGACACCAAGGTATATTGACTCCCCGTTCTCAAAAGCCGATTGTTGTATCGTCAGGCGCGCGGTAAAGGGACGGAGATGGACAACGAACTCAGTCGTACTGTGGATGCGCTTCCGGGGCTGGTATGGACTGCCTTTCCCGACGGCCGCATCGAGTTCGTCAATCGACGCTGGTGCGAATATACGGGGCTTTCCGTTGGTCAGGCGGCAGGCGAAGGCTGGCAAACGGCGTTCCACCCCGACGACCAGCCCGCGCTGCTCGAAGCATGGCGGGCCGTCGTCGCCTCCGGCGAGCAAGGCGAGGCCGAAGCGCGAATGCGCCGCTTCGATGGCACGTATCGCTGGTTCGCATGCCGAGCCAGTCCGATTACCGATGCTGCCGGTGCAGTCATAAAGTGGTGCGGGATCAACTCGGACATCGAGGACCGTAAGCAGACCGAAGCGGCACTGCGCGCGCAAGAGCAGCGCTTCGAGTTGATCGTCGATAGCCTCCCCACCCGGGTCGTCCTCTTTGCACCCGACGGTGACGTGTTGCACGCCAACCGCCATACGCTCGAATACGCCGGTGTGACCCTCGACGAGTTGCGAGCATGGAAGACCAATGGCCTGACCCACCCTGACGATCGGGACGCAGTGATCGCCCGGTTTCATGCGTCGATCAGCACCGGCGAGCCCTATGACGCGGAGTCACGCCATCGCGGTGCCGGTGGCGTCTACCGATGGTTTCGTGTGCAGGGCTTTCCGTTGCGTGACAACGAAAGGCGAATCGCGCTCTGGTATTTCCTTCAGACGGATATCGACGACCGCAAGCGTGCGGAGGCACTGCTTGCGGGCGAGAACCGCCTGCTCGAAATGATCGCCACGGGCCAGCCGTTGCCAACCGTGCTCGATGCGCTGTGCCGGCTCGTCGAAGAGATCGCGAGTGATTGCGTTTGCAGCGTCGCCTTTCAGGAGGCCCACGGCACGGCCTGCCGGCACCTGGGGTCTCCTGGCCTCCCGAAGCGCTTTCTCCCACATCCCGGTGCGCGTGCCGCCTCCCAGGACTCTGGTCCACTCGGCATGGCGGTGTCCCTCAAGGCTCAGGTGATCGTGCCCGATGTCGCATCAGACGTACGCTGGACCAGGGCGTGGCGGGAACGCAGCCTCGCGCACGGACTGCGCTCCTGCTGGGCGACACCGATCCTGTCGCGTACCAACGAAGTGCTCGGAACATTCACCCTGTTTCGGTCTGATACCGGCAATCCCACACCTCTGCAGCACGAGCTGATCGCACAGCTCACGCACATCGCGAGCATCGCCATCGAACGGGCGCACAGCATCGCAGCACGTCAACAAGCCGACGAGCGGTTACGGCAAAGCGCGGCGCTGATGGCCAAAGTGGAGCAGCTCAGCTCGAGCGGAAGCTTTTGCTGGTGCCCGCAGACCGGCTCGATCACGTGGTCGGAGCAGCTGTATGGCATCTTCGGCATCGAACCAGGCGTGCCGATTACGTTAGACATGATCGCAGCGCGCTTCCACCCTGGCGACCGTCTCATACTCGATGAAATGATCGAGCGGGCGCAAGCAGGCAAGGATCTGGAGTTCGAACACCGCCTGCTGCTGCCCGACGGATCGGTCAGGCACATTCACATCCAGGCACACCCCACGCGCGACTCGCAAGGCGGCCTCGACTACATCGGCGCCGCCCAGGACATGACGGAACGCCGGGAGTCCGAGGGGGCGCTCCTCGCGCTGCGCGCCGAATTGGCGCATCTGAGCCGGGTCAATAGCCAGGGCGCCTTGACGGCCTCGATCGCGCACGAAATCAACCAGCCGCTGGCTGGCATCGTGACCAACGCCAGCACCGGATTGCGCATGCTGAGTGCGCAGCCGCCCAATGTAGAAGGCGCGCTCGAGACGGTACGGCGTACGATCCGTGACGGGCACCGGGCGTCGGAGGTGATGGCACGCCTGCGTGCACTGTTCAGCAAGAAAGCCGTGACGACGGATGCGGTCGATCTGGTCGAAGCCACACACGAGGTGATCGAACTGCTGCAGTGCGAGATTCGCAACAAGCGGATCGTGCTCCATGTGAAGGCGGCCGACGACCTGCCGCCGGTCGTCGGGGACAGGATCCAGCTCCAGCAGGTGGTGCTGAGCCTGCTTCTCAACGCCGTGGAAGCGATGAGTGGCGTCGAAGAACGCCCACGGCAGATGCGGGTGAGCATCGAGCGCGACGATGGCGACTGCGTGCGCCTCGCCGTGACCGATTCCGGCGTGGGCATCGACCCGCAACACGCGGCCAAGCTCTTCGATCCGTTTTTTACGACCACGCGCGAAGACATGGGCATCGGCCTGTCTGTGAGCCGCCGCATCATCGAAAGTCACGGCGGCCGCCTGTGGGCCTCATCCAACGCAGACCCGGGCGCCACATTTACGTTTGCCCTCCCGCTTACGACGGACAGCGCCGCGGCTGCCGGCCAGCCCGTTCCGACGGGTCAGCCCGTGCGTTCAGACGCTGAGCAGGCCGAAAGGAACCTGTGATGGCCGAACGCCCGCTAATCGCAGTGGTAGACGATGACGAATCAGTGCGCGAATCGCTGCCCGACCTGCTGCGCGTGTTCGGTTTCGCAGCGCGGGCATTTGCGTCGGCAGAGGAGTTCCTGGCATCTGGATGTGCCGGCGAAGCGCGCTGCCTGATTCTCGACATCGCCATGCCCGGCATGTCCGGCCATGACCTGCAGCACGAGCTCAAGCAGCGCCGGCAAGCCGTTCCGATCGTCTTCATCACGGCGCATGGTGACGAGGCGCTACGCCCACACATGCTCGAACAGGGTGCCGTCGACTGTCTGCTCAAACCCTTCAGCGACACCGCCCTGCTCGGGGCGATCCAGGCCGCGCTCAAGGTCGAATGATTCCTTTCGGGGCCTGTGAATGGAGTTCGCAATGACACCCGCACATGCAGTTGAATTCGGATCGAAATCGTCGTCGCCGCAAGCCGCGCCGGTTGTCTTCGTCGTCGACGACGATGTCTCGGTGCGCGAGTCGCTCGAAGCCATGATCCGCTTTGCGGGTCTCAGGGCGGAGACGTACGCTTGCGCTCAGGACTTCCTCGGACGCCCGCGCGCGATGGTCCCGAACTGCCTGGTGCTGGACGTGAGCCTTCCCGATCTAAGCGGTCTCGACTTGCAGAATCTCATTGCATCCGAGCGCACCGACATGCCCATCATCTTCATCACCGGTTACGGCGACGTGCCGATGACGGTACGGGCCATGAAGGCCGGAGCGGCCGAATTTCTCACCAAGCCCTTTGACGACCAGGTTCTGCTCGATGCCATCCGGCACGCCATCGAGCGCAGCCGCGCGGCATTGAGCAAGGAAGCCGGGATGCAGTCGATCCGTGAGCGCTACACCTCGCTCAGCCGACGCGAGCGGGAGGTCATGGCACTAGTGGTTTCAGGATTGCTGAACAAGCAGGTGGGCGCAGAATTGGGCATCAGCGAGATTACAGTGAAGGTGCACCGCCGGCACGTCATGCGCAAAATGGACGCCCGCTCGCTCGCCGAACTGGTCAACCTTGCGGGAAAACTGCACGCTGAGGGCGCATCCGCGTGACGGCCGCGTCAGCGCACCCTCAGTTCGCCGGGCGCCGCCTCGCGATCCCCGCCTCAGAGCGCCTTCGACAGCGCGATCGACAGCCATGCCCGCCCCAGGGCGCTCGTCAGGCCCATTTTGGGTCGTTAGCCGACGCGATTGCGAACGCGACAACGCATGCAGTCTTGGCAACGCACTCAACCACCGAGACGAGCGCTATGGCAACGCTGTGCGCGTACTCGAGAGGCAACGCCGGCGCTACGGCCAGCACACTCGCCGCGCAAATGAAAGCGAAGACGTGACGGGCAACGCGCAGGCCGACCACGGCGGCAAAACCAGTGAGGCATATCAGTATCTTTGACGCCAACACAGCGAGCAGTGAGGTCGAACTGATTGATCCGCTGAGTTCCAGCGGCGCCTCGATCAGTACCCAGCAACAGACCGCAACGACAGATCCCTTGAACGGGCGCTCTGCTCTGGACACCAGGTCGTCGGCATCCGCCTGGATTCCCGGCAACACCTCGCGCCTGGCCCGAGCGCGCTTCGTCAGATTGCCAGAGCCGTAGTTCATCACGCGGTCCTCCACACGGACATAGCCGGCCGAGCTTGCGCGGGCGGATACACATTCCACGATCCGTCGTCGTGACGGAAGAAGAAGATCGACAGCAGACCGCTGGGGCGCACCGCCTCGATGCACACGCAGCGCCGATGCCTCCGGGTACGGTGGACCCGCACGACATACGCGGGCATTGCGGGCCTGGGCGCGAGCCACTTCTCGACGGCCCAGTGCAGCGTCATTTCGGTCGGGCTCATGGTGGCCTCCTTCGCGTCGTTGTCTACATCAAGGTTGAGTAATGGGATTCACGCTGCGTTGACCACTGCGTGACCCGTCTTGCTTCGGTTGCCGATGAAGGTGCTCACAAGACACAGCAGCGCACGAATGCCCGCGAGCGGATGTCTGAGGCATGCATGAACCTGTTCGCTGCGGCTTTCGCCGAGCAGGCACCATGTGCAGAAGTGCTCGCAGTTATTGGTCAACAAGCGATAGCGGTTTTCGCCGAGCCGCGAGCGGGCGCGCAGCACGGCTTGCGCGCCCGAGTACTTCGGAAGCTGACGCGAGCGCACAGAAACGGTGTGACCATCGGCGAACTGGTCGATTGGGACTTCTTCGACAGGGCCGCGATACACGGACTTCGCGAAACCCGCGTAGTGAATGACCCTGCCGCTACCGGCATAAATGCCGTGATGTTCGTAGCCGTGGCGTTTCGTGATCAGGTGGGCACCGAGCGCGAGTTCGCCATTCGATCCGTCAAGTGCGACATCCGCAGGCGCATAAGCGTCTGCGCATCGTGCGTCTCGTTCACTGACTGATTGGTGGCGGTCGCGGTCCATGGCTCTGCTCCAGCTCCGGGGGGTGTCGGTATGCGAATCAATTTAGGGTGTGCCCGGAGGAGCCGCAATTACACCTTGGGTTCACGTCAAGCCATTACAGGCATGCGCGGGTGTTGCTAACACCATCGTGCTATGGCGCCCTGCACCACCTTCGGCCTAACGTTCAATGGCGCTCGTAGCGAACTGCATGGTGCGGCGCACGATACGGCGGCTGCGTTACACCATCGTGCAATTGAGCCGCCCACCTCCAACGGCCTAAAGTTGCTCTGCACGGGCAACGTCTCCCAACGCTGGCGTCGCTCAAATGCAGCCATTCGCACACCGCAACGGGAAGGCCATCATGCTCACCGACGTACTCCATCTTTCGCGAGCCCAGTTCGCGATGACGACGATCTTCCACATCGTGTGGCCGATCCTCACCGTCAGTCTCGCTGCTTTCCTGCTGCTCATCGAAGCACTGTGGGTTCGTACTGGCGACGTGATGTACTACCGCCATGCGCGCTACTGGAGCAAGCTGCTCGCGCTCAACTTCGCGGTCGGCGTCGTCACCGGCATCCCACTGGAGTTTCAGTTCGGCACCAACTGGTCGCGTTTTGCGCAGTACAGTGGCCAGTTCGTCGGCAACATCCTGGGTTTTGAAGGCGCGATGGCGTTCATGCTCGAAGCCGGGTTCATCGGCGTAATGATGCTCGGCTGGGGACGCGTACCGCGCGGCGTCCACCTCTTTGCCACAGCGATGGTGTCGCTCGGGTCCAGCATTTCCGTATTCTGGATCGTGGTCGCCAATTCGTGGATGCAGACGCCCGCCGGTTTCGCCGTGGTCAACGGCAAGATCGTCGTCACGGACTATCTGGCGGCCATCTTCAACCCCGACATGGTATGGGGCGTCTCGCACATGTGGACGGCCGCGATCGAAACCGGCATGTTCGTGATCGCCGGCATCTCCGCGTACCACCTGTTCCACCAACGGCATGCGGAGTTCTTTGCGCGTTCGTTCAAGATCGCACTGGCCGTGCTCGTCTTCGTTGCACCGCTTCAGGTCTGGCTGGGAGACTCGAGCGGCACCAGCGTGTTCGCCACGCAACCCGCGAAAGGCGCCGCAATCGAAGGGCACTGGCAGACCAACAAGCCCGGCACGGGCGCCGCATGGTCGCTCGTCGCGTGGCCCGATCAACAAAAACAGCGCAACGACTGGTCAATCGAAGTGCCGGGACTCCTGAGCATCCTCGGCACGCACACGCTGCACGGACGCGTTTCGGGTCTCACAGACTTCCCCCGCGCCGACCAGCCGCCGATGGTCCCGCTTCTCTACTACGCGTTCCGCGTGATGGCCGGCATCGGCTTCGCGTTCATGCTGCTCGCGTTCTGGACCGCATACGCGCTCCATAAAGCGCGCGGCAGTCTCGAGCGCCTTGTCGCGCAACGCAAGCTGCTGCTCGCATGGGTGCTGTGCATCCCGCTGCCCTACGTAGCCGTCGAGGCCGGATGGATCGTGCGCGAGGTAGGGCGCCAGCCGTGGGTTGTATATGGCCTGCTGCGAACGAGTCAAGCCGTATCGACGGTGCCCGCTTCGTCCGTAACGGCCAGCATGGCGATGTTCTTCGTTTTCGACGTCGTGTTGCTCATCACCTTCTTCCTTCTCGCGCGACGTTGGCTCAAGAACGGCCCGGATCTCACGGCCACACCGCCCGCGACCACCCTCGTCCCGCCTCAAACGGCGGCGACCGAATACTGAATTTTCATTTTCCAACTGAAGGGAGATTGTTCGATGGACAGCACTACTCACACCCTGCTTACCCTCACCTGGTTCGGCCTGATCGGCCTGATGCTGGTCTTTTACGTCGTGACGGATGGATTCGATCTCGGCGTGGGCATGCTTACGCTGCTGAGCAGAAAGCGCGAAGACCACGACGTGATGATTCAGACCATCGGTCACGTATGGGACGCGAACGAGACATGGCTGGTCGTGGTCGGCGGCGGCCTGTTCGGCGCGTTTCCCGCTGCCTACGCGATCCTGATGCAAGCGCTTTATCTGCCCGTCATGGCGATGATTGCCGGACTGATCATGCGGGGCGCAGCCATCGAATTCCGTCACAGTTCGCAGCATGGAAGGCTATGGGACACCGTGTTCGGCGTGGGCAGCCTCGTCGCGGCCATCTCGCAGGGCATCGTACTCGGCAAGGTGATCACGGGCTTCCTGTCTGATGGCCCCAGCGCCGCGTTCATCACGGTGACAGCCATTGGGGTGGTAAGCGGCTATGCCCTGCTCGGCGCGACCTGGCTCGTGAGGAAGGCGGCGGGCCCGATCCAGCGTTGGGCGCGACGGCTGGCCGTGGTGAGCGCGCAGTTCACCGTGGCTGCCGCAATTGTCCTCACCGCCGCGACCTGCTTTGGCGGCGTAGCGGTCCATGCCCGCTGGTTCCAGCCTGGCGTGCTTGCCCCGCTTGAGGTACTTGGCGCGCTCGCGGTCCTGTCGTTCGTGTGGCTCCTCGCGTCGCTCTATCGGGGACGCGAACGCCAGCCCTTCCGGGCGGCGGTGATGCTCTTCATGGTGTCATTCGCCGGCCTTGCGATCAGCCTCTTTCCCGACTTCATCCCGGGCCGGCTGACGATCTGGCAAGCGGCGTCGGATACCCTGACCCTCGCGTTCATGTTGATCGGCATTGGCCTCGTGTTCCCCGTGATGATCGGCTACAACCTGTACCAGTACGCGGTTTTCCGCGGCAAGGTGATCGACACGACCCGCGCATGAGGGTAGGCGAATTCATCAAAACGGCTCGATTCCAGGAGCAGCCAATGAAGACGAGCGAGTACGCCGCGGTAGACGCCGCACGAGTCCAGATCGAAATTCTCGAACGGTCTGAAAACATACTCATCATTCGCTGGGTGGAGCCCGGACGATGCCATTATGGCGAGCAGCGCTGGCGTCGCCGTTGTGCGCGCGCGTCTGGCGTATGCGTTGTGTCTCGACGCGCAATCCGACGCGGCGATGCAGTCTTTCGTCCCGCCGAACGCCCCGCCCCTTCGAACGCATCGGCGATGATCGCCGTGGAAGCGTTCGGCTATTCAGGTCGCCGCTTCGGCGCCGATTCAACGGGATCCCGGCGTTGCGTGTAACCCGGATTCGTTTCCTCATAGGCGACGCTGCGCCTTAGCGTCGCTCCCCCAGACAACTTGCATCGAAGAATAAAAAGCCGCTCAACAGAGCGGCAAATATGCAGGGCTGTTGGGGCCACGAGATCCCGTCAAGCAAGCCGGATATCCGGTTGAGCCAGCCCGTTGATCTGCTCCGCCGTCCAGAGCAGCGTTGCCCGGCGAAAACCGTGCAGCGCCTGCTGATGGCGTCGGTACAACATCGCGTGGCTCAGCTGAGCGAGTTTGCCTCGAATGAGCCCCCCGGGAAACAAGCAAAAACGCCCCAAGGTGCCAAAGGAGTCGTACTCGCTCAGTGACACGAGCGAACCGAAATCCCGGAATGCAAAGCCCGGAAGTGGCTTGTTGTAACGAATCCAATCCGGCAGATGCCGCGCCAGGTACTCCGCCTGTTGAGCGGCGACTTGCGCAGTAGGAGGCAGCGGACGCTGCGCACCTTCTGGCGTGAGTGAAGCGCAATCGCCGAGCGCGAAAATATTTTCGTCGTGTAGCGCCTGCAGCGTGCCCGATACCACGATCTGGTTCGACCGGTTGGTCTCGAGGCCCGCTAGCTGGTTCATGAAATCAGGAGCCTTCACACCTGCAGCCCATACCATCAAATCCGCTTCGGCAAGCTTCCCGTCTCCGTAACGCAGGCCGCCCGCTTCAACGGCGGAGACGCCCGTCGAGGTCATGACGCGAAAACCGATCTTCTCGAGTCGCTGCTGGCTCGCTGACGAGATCTCCGGCGGGAAGGCCGGCAGCACACGCGGCCCGGCTTCGAGAAGCGTCAAGCACAGCCTTTCTCTGATCGCGGGATCGCCATAGCCGGCCGCAAGCTCGAAAAGATGACTGAGCTCGGCAGACAACTCAACCCCGGTCGCACCGGCGCCCACAATCGCCACCCTGAGTACCTCATCCTTGACCACAGAACGAAGCGAGCGCTCGCGCAACGCGACGTTGAACGCCTCTGCCTGCTGCTGGCTGTCGATTAGATGGCAATGCTCCATGACTCCAGGCACGCCAAAGTCGTTCGCATGGCTGCCTATGCACAGCAGCAGCACGTCGTATGGCACGGTTCGCGGCTCAAGCATCAAGCCGCCCTCGTGCGCCTCGATCGCGGCAAGCTGGACTTCACGCCGTTGGCGGTCCAGTCCGCACATCTCACCCGGCTGATACGTGAAGCCGTGTTCACGCGCATGAGACAGATAAATGACGCGCTGCTGATTCACATCGCGCGTCCCTGCCGCAATGGTGTGCAGCATCGGTTTCCAGATATGCGTGGGGCTTCGGTCGATCAACGTGACACTAGTCTCACCCGAACGGCCCAGCCTGTCGCCGAGCCTGGTTGCAAGCAGAACCCCGGCGATTCCCCCACCTACGATAACGATACGAGTTGGCGTTTTCATGGCAAGCACTCAATGAATGAAGGACGAATTCCAATACGCTTCGCCGATGGCAATGCACAGGTCGTGCAATAGCGCCCGCGCCAATGAGATCCATCGGTACTTTCGCAATTTAGGGTATGCAGCAAACAGCTGCAATTACACCTAGGGCGCAGGATTGAACGCGCCTTTCCACTTACACCAAGGTGTCGTTACACCATCGTGCAATTGAGTCGCACGCCGATGCCCCATAAAGTTGGTGTCCATGAGCATGGGTCTTCCGAAATCGACATTGCTCAAACCTGTTAAGGATGCCAAATGACTATGACTCGCACCATCTCAAGCAACGGTCCTCAGGGAACGATTGCCTCGGGACGATTGTTTCTCCTTGAATTGAGCAGCAACTCCATTCATTCGATGAATCCAGACGGCACCGACCGCAAGACGATCGTCACAGATTGTCGCCTCCCCGACGGCATCGCAGTGGATGCGAACGCCGGTCATATCTACTGGACCAACATGGGCAGCTCTCTGAGCGCCAATGACGGCTCGATCGAGCGCGCCGACCTCGACGGCAGCAACCGCGTGGTCATCGTCGCGCAAGGCGTCACGCATACGCCGAAGCAGCTTCAGCTCGACAAGGATGGCGCCAGGCTTTATTGGTGCGACCGCGAAGGCATGCGCGTGATGCGCGCCAACTGCGACGGCTCTCAAGTCGAAACGCTGGTCGAGTCCGGGCGAGGCGACAACGACCGGCACGACCAGAACAAGTGGTGCGTCGGCGTCGCCGTCGATCGCAAGGCAGGGAAGCTCTACTGGACGCAAAAGGGCCCGGACAACGGCGACCAGGGCCGTATCTTCCGCGCGAACCTGGAGATTCCGAATGGCGAAGATCCGGCCACCCGCTCCGACATCGAAGTGCTGTTCGACCATCTGCCGGAACCGATCGACCTCGAGTTCGACCGCGCGAACCGCGTCCTTTACTGGACGGACCGTGGCGATCCCCCGCGCGGCAACACGGTCAATCGCGCCCCGGTCGACACAGCGGCGACGCCCGAGATCGTGTTCACCCACCTGCTGGAAGGCATCGGCATCACGCTCGACGTGGCCGGTAACCGAATGTTCGTCACCGATCTGGGCGGCTCGGTCTATTCCGCGCAGCTCGACGGAAGCAACCTGCGCAACTTCCTCTATGCCCAAGGCAATCTCACTGGCGTTGCCTACGCCGAAGTCTGATCCGTACATTGGAGAAATTTCATGACTCACACCAAACCCATTCGCCGCGTCGCCATCATCGGCACGGGCGTGATCGGCGCGAGCTGGGCCGCGCTGTTTCTCGCCAAAGGATTGCATGTCGTGGCTACCGACATCGCACCGAACGCGGAGGCGTCTTTGCGAAAATTCGTGGAGTCCGCATGGTCGGCGCTCACGAGATTGGGCCTCTCGCCTGGAGCGTCGCTCACTAATCTCACGTTCACGCCCGTGCTCGAGCAAGCCCTCGTCGGCGCGGATCTGGTGCAGGAAAATGGGCCTGAGCGGATCGACTTCAAGCAAAACCTTTACGGGCGACTCGACGAGATGCTGCATTCCGACGTGATCATTGCATCCAGCTCGTCGGGGCTCACCATGAGCGAAATCCAGAAAGGTGCCGCGACACATCCCGAGCGCTGTGTCATCGCGCATCCGTTCAACCCGCCCCACTTGATCCCGCTAGTCGAGATCGTCGGCGGCGCAAAGACCTCGGAAGCGACCATCCAGCGCGTGGCGGATTTTTATACGTCGATCGGGCAGCGCACGGTGCGGGTCAACAAGGAGATGCCCGGCCACGTTGCAAACCGGCTGCAGGCCGCATTGGCGCGCGAGGTGTACTACCTCGTTGCCGAGGGCGTGGTGAGCGCCGCCGATGTGGACACGGCCCTCTCGTGGGGCCCGGGTCTGCGCTGGGGCGTAATGGGCAACATGATGCTCAATCATCTTGGCGGCGGCCCAGGCGGCATCGAGCACTTCTTCCAGCAGTTCAGCGGCCCGATGACGGCCTGGTGGAAGACCCTCGGCGCGCCAGTTTTGAGCCCCGACGTGCAAAAGAAGCTTATCGACAGTGTCCACGCCGAGACCGGGTCGCGCTCCATCGAGACGCTGGAGGCACAGCGCGATGAAGTTCTGCTCGGTCTAATCGAACTGCGCCGCAATGTTCGCAGTCCGCAGCAGATTGAATCGCTAGATTCGGCCGCGTGATCCCAGGTGCACACGACGAATCGGTCGCCCATCTAATACTTCATCTTTGGCTTTCAAGCCAGAGCAACAGGAATGGCAACATGTCGACTACAGTCGCAGAAAACAAGACTACCCCGAAGCAGCTACCGCCGCCGGACAGTGACTTCTATCACTTCGCGGAGACCTTGAGCGAAGACGAGCGAACGGTTCTCCAGCGGGTGCGCACGTTCATGGAGTCTAACGTCGCGCCGATCATCAACAAGTATTGGGTTGAAGACGCCTTTCCGTTCGAAGTGATTCCAGGGTTCAAGGAGCTGAATATCGGCGGACTCGGCATCGAAGGCTACGGCTGTGTGGGCGGGAGCCAATTGCTGTTCGGTCTCACGATGATGGAGCGGGGAGCGCCATGCCGTCACACTACCGATAAGGAAAGCTAATCATGTCTTCAACAACCATCGCGGATTCATCTTCACCCGGAGTAGTGCTTGAGACTTCGCCAACAGAAGTCATAACGCTCGCAACCGTCCTGTACGAGAAGCGCGACGCGATCGCTTACGTGACCGTGAATCGACCCAAAGTGCTCAATGCCCTGAGCACGCAGACATGGAAGGATCTGCGATTGGCTTTCGAGGATGCACGCGAGGACGCAGCCGTACGCGGCGTCATTCTCACCGGCGCGGGCGACAAGGCGTTCATTGCCGGCGCAGACATCAGCGAGCTGGCGCACGCGAGCGCGATCGAAGCGGAGCAGTCGAGCCGCTTTGGGCAAGCCGTGCTCGACTTGATCGAGAACCTTGGCAAGCCCGTGATCGCGGCGATCAACGGCTTTGCGCTCGGCGGCGGCTGCGAAACGGCCATGGCGTGCACCCTTCGAATTGCCGCGGCGCACGCGAAGCTTGGCCAGCCCGAGGTCAAGCTCGGCTTGCTGCCCGGCGGCGGCGGCACGCAGCGGCTCCCGCGCCTCGTCGGAAAGGGCCGCGCACTCCAGCTCATTCTGTCCGCGGAGCTGATCAGCGCGCAGGAAGCCTGGCGCATCGGGCTCGTCAACGAGGTCGTTCCGGCAGCCGATCTCCTCGGACGCGCTGAAGTCATTCTGAAGACGATCGCCTCGAACGCCCCCGTCGCCGTGAAGCTATCGCTCGAAGCCGTGAACAAGGGACTAGACGCGGCCCAGAGCGAGGGCCTCGCCCTCGAAGCCTCCTACTTCGGACTGTGCGCCGGGACAGAGGATAAAAGGGAGGGCACGTCCGCCTTCCTCGAAAAACGCGCCCCTCAGTTCCTGGGACGGTGAAACAAGGGCCACGCTTCAGGAGAGATTCAATGGCAAGCGATAACATTTTTGCTGGACTCAAAGTGGTTGACTTTTCCAGCTTCATCGCGGCGCCCGGCGCCGCCGTCATCCTGTCGGACTTCGGTGCCGACGTCATCAAAGTCGAACCGCCGGGCGGCGACCCGTGGAGACACGGGCACAAGATCGCGCCACAGCCCGCGGCGGATGAACCCTATCAATGGCATCTAGCCAACCGCAACAAGCGCAGCATGACGCTCAACCTGAAGTCGCCCGGCGCCCAGCAGGTCCTCCAGCAGCTTGTCGCGTGGGCGGATGTGTTCATCGTCAATACGCCTCACCCCGCGCGCGAAAAACTCAAGCTCGAATACGACGACGTGGCGCGCTGGAATCCGCGCCTGATCTACGCGGATCTCACCGGCTTCGGCGAAAGCGGGCCGGATGCGGAAATGCCCGGCTTCGATATCACCGCGTTCTGGGCGCGTAGCGGCCTGCTCTCCATGACGCGCGATGCCGGCGCACCGCCGACCTGGCCCGTGGCCGGCAGCGGCGACAATGCAACGGCGCTCGGAATCTACGCCGCGATCGTCACCGCGCTCTACCGGCGCGAGCGCACAGGTATCGGATCTTACGTCACGACCTCCCTCCTTGCCTCAGGTGTCTGGTCGGCAAGCGTCGCGATCCAGGCCGCTTTGGCCGGCGCGAAGTTCGCTCCGCCACACGATCGCAAGCATCCCGCGAATGCAGCGCTCAACGTGTACCGCGCGGCCGACGGCACCTGGTTCGTTCTCGTCGTGACACCCGACAAGCTGGCCGCAGTCGCGAACGCAATTGGCCGCGCGGATCTGCTGACCGATGAGCGTTTCTCCGATCCGGCGCAGCTGACGGCGAATATGCAGCAGCTCACAGCCATTCTCGACGAAGTCTTCGGCGCGCAACCCATGACGCACTGGCACGACGTGTTCAGTGGCGCACACGTCACGTACGGCGCGGTGCGCGGACCGCAGGAGGTGATCGACGATCCGCAGTTGCGCGCAAACGATGTCATCGTTCCACTCGAAGGTGCTGGCGGCAAGCTGACCTCGACGATCAGCAATCCGATTCAGGTGCATGGCGTCGCTAAAGTGCTGGCGCGGCGCGCGCCCGATCTTGGTGAGCATAACGAAGCGATCCTTCGCGAGTTGGGATTCGATGCGAAGGACATTGACAGCTTGCGCGAGACCGGCACGGTGCCGAGCGTCAAGGCGCAAGTCGCTTGACACAGGCGCGAACAGAAAGTTTGGAGCAAACCATGAGTGACATCATTACCGAATGTACTGACGACGGCGTTCTTCGTGTCGCATTCAATCGTCCCGAGAAGAAAAACGCCATGACGGGAGATATGTACTCGCGCCTCGCGGATATCCTCAACGAAGCCTCCGAAAACGACGAAGTCCGCGTTGTGCTCTGGCATGGCATCGGCCAGTCGTTCTGCGCGGGAAACGACATCGGGGACTTCCTCAATCGTCCTCCCAGGCCGGGCGATTTTCCACAGGGCCGTCTGATGGAGGCGCTTATCGCATTCGACAAGCCGATCGTCGCGGCGGTGCAAGGCGCGGCGGTCGGCAGTGGAACCACAATGCTGACTCACTGCGATTTCGCCTACGCGGGCGAGAGCGCAAAGTTTCTGATGCCGTTTATCAATCTTGGGCTGGTGCCGGAATTCGGATCGAGCTTTTCGATACCCGCTCGCGTGGGTCATCTCAGGGCGGCGGAGTTGTTCCTGCTGGGTGAACCCTTCACTGCCCAGCGAGCGGTGGAGTTGGGCCTCGCGACTCGTGTGGTGCCCGACGGCGATCTGCTCGCGACCGCCACGGCAACGGCCCAGAAACTCGCTGCAAAACCGTGCGGCGCGTTGCTGGCTAGCAAACGGCTGATCAAGCAGGCTTCTATCGATCCGCTCAACGACGCAGTGACCGCTGAAAACCAGGAGTTCATGGTGCGGGTTGGTTCAGCAGAGGCAAAGGAAGCGCTATCGGCTTTCCTCGAGAAACGTCCGCCTGATTTCACGAAGATTCCAAAGCAACCGGTGACCAAATAGTCCTTGCCTCCAACGACCCCACTTTTGAGCGAGATTCATATGTTGACCGACAGCCAACGCGACATCATCAAGGCCACCGTTCCGTTGCTGGAATCGGGTGGCGAAGCACTAACAAGATACTTCTACAAGCTCATGCTCGACGGGTATCCGCAAGTGCGCCCGCTGTTCGACCAGACTCACCAGGCCAGCGGCTCCCAGCAACGGGCGCTTGCCAACGCCGTCCTCACATACGCGCGCAACATCGACCGCCTTGAAGCGCTTGGCCCGCTTGCGACTCGTATCGTAAGCAAGCACGTTGCGCTACAAATCCAGCCCGTGCACTACCCGATCGTGGGCACCTGTCTGCTGCGCGCCGTTCGAGAGGTTACTGATCAGTGGCGGCGTCGGTATCACACCCACGCTAGCCATGGCGCAAGCGGCTTTGGACGGCAACAAGCGAGACGTCATTTTCATCCACTACGCGCGCAATGCGCTGGTGCATGCCTTCGCAGATGGACTCAAGGCGTGGCACGGCCGTTTTCCACGGCTGAAGTCTTACGTCGTCTATGAAGAGACTGAAGCACGGGGGACGCAAATTTTCGAAGGGCGGTTCCCCGACGGGCATGTTCCCGACGGAGTGGGTCGGCCGACCCTGGAGCAATTGCGAAAGTGGCTTCCGCCGGCCGACGACCTCGACGCCTACTTCCTGGGTCCAACACCGTTCATGGCTTTCATCAAGCGGTCACTGCGCGAACCGGGCGTACCCGAGGATAGAAGCCGATACGAGTTCTTCGGCCCCGCAGAAGCGCTGAATTGAGCTTCCATACGGTCGGCCACGTCGAGCCGGCGTCGGAATCCGCTAGCCGACGCCCGGCAGAGGGCGAGCAATTTCGCGCTATGGTGCGCGTTCCGCGCTGATGAAGCGCCAAAGGATATGGTTGCCGTGAGACTCCCTCATCTGATACGACACGCCGTTGTTGTTACGGCCTTCACCTCGAACGCAATTTACGCGCACGAGATTGGCGCAAGCCTGGATTGCCATGCTGGGCCGCACGAATTCATTCAACAGCTGCTTGCCAAAAAGGAAATAGATCCACGACCAATGAAAGTGTCGGCCAATTCAGTCAATGCGTATCGCCCCAGGCAGAAGCAGAGCCTGACTGCGCTCGGATTTAAAGTCCAGGCTGTATTTGGCTCCGTACCGGACGATGAGACGTTCCAGCAGACGGCCGATGGTAACGGAGCGCCGCGTCAAATCTATGGTGTCGCCGTAGTGGCAGGGGAAGACGCGGTCAGGGAGCGCCTTCGTCAAATCGGCAGCACCGCGACGGTGAAGGTCGTCATGCCGCTTGTCATCTCCGCCGTTGTTTGTGAGAAGTAGCCGGCTTTCAAACTCCCTGCGACTCGGCAGTCGCTCGAGCGTTGCAGCACATAGTGCATCTACACCTCGCGCCTGACAGGATGTATGGCGCTATTCGACTGTTATCCTTAAAATAGGCTTCATGGTCTTCGGCTAACTACTTCGTCATGCATCGAATTGGATTCTTCGTTTGCCGTGGCCACGATGCTCTTGATCTGGGTGGGCCACTTGCGGCTTTCAATCAGGTGGCGACAGCCGCTGGCCATACTCCGTATGATCTTCATGTAATCTCGCAGTCCGAAGGCCCGGTTCCTGGCAATACGGGCCTTTCGATCGAGACAAAGCCCTCCTTGACTTGAAACCGCCAGGGAACGTGCCTGCCTACCCCCTCTCTCAGTCCCATATCGATCCTCCGCCTGTGTAAAGCCTGTGTTCGGCGCGGAACGCAACGTCTACTCGACTCCAGGATCGCGCGTCGACGCCGCCTGGCTTCACAGGTCGCGCATTCAACGGATCGTGGATTTACGCGTGGCTGTCCGTCGCCTGGGCGGACAACATCCGCAAACCGACGTCGGCGAATGGCAAGGCGCTTCGTCGCAAGAAGCACCGCGGTCAGGTCATCGAGCAATTCGGCCGCGCGGCCGGTCTCCGCATACCGGACCGCGCGCCGCCAACTTCAGTCGAGCCCGCCCTGACACAAATACTTGATGCTGAGATAGTCGTCGAGGCCATACTTCGAGCCTTCGCGTCCATAGCCAGACTCCTTCACGCCGCCGAAAGGCGCCGCTTCGCTGGCCACGGCGCCTTCATTGATGCCGACGATACCGACTTCCAGTTTTCGCGCCACGCGATCGATTCGGCGTACGTCGTTTGTGTAGAAGTAAGCCGCGAGACCAAAAGGCGTATCGTTTGCAATCGCAATGACGTCATTCTCTTCCGCGAAACGGAACAGTGGCGCGACAGGACCGAACGTTTCCTCGCAGCACAGCACCATCGCGTCGGTCGCATCGGCGAGCACGGTGGGCGCGTAATAGTTCGGCCCCAGTTCGGCGAGCCGTTTGCCACCCGTGAGTACGCGTGCGCCATTCGCCACGGCGTCTTCGACGTGCTTCGCGATCTTGTCGATCGCACGCTCGTTGATCATCGGGCCGATCTGCGCCTTCGGGTCCGTTGCCGGTCCCACGTGAAGCGCAGCGACGCGTTGCGCCAGCAGATCACCAAATCGTTCGTACACCGATTCATGCACGTAGATGCGATTGGGGCACACGCAGGTCTGCCCGCCGTTGCGGAACTTGGCCGCCATCAGACCGTTGACGGCCGCGTCGAGGTCGGCGTCCTCGAACACGATAAACGGCGCGTTGCCGCCCAGTTCCAGCGAGAGCTTCTTGAGCGTGCCTGCCGATTCGCGCGCCAGATGCTTGCCCACTGCCGTCGAGCCCGTGAAGGTGATCTTGCGCACGCGATCGTCGGCGAGCCAATCGCCCACAGCGGCAATGCCTTCGTCCCGCGCAGCCGAGATCATGTTGAGCACGCCGTCGGGCAAGCCCGCTTCCTGCGCGAGCGTGGCCAGCGCGAGCGCCGTAAGCGGCGTGTCCTCGGCGGGCTTCGCCACGACGGTGCAGCCGGCTGCGAGCGCCGGGGCGATCTTGCGCGCGATCATCGCGAGCGGGAAATTCCACGGCGTGATCGCGGCGACCACGCCAATCGGCTCCTTGATCGCACTCATGCGCTTGCCGCGCTGCGTCTGCGGAATGATGTCGCCGTAGACCTTCGTCGCCTCTTCGGCGAACCACGCGACGTACGACGCACCGTATGCAACCTCGCCGCGCGCCTCCGCGAGCGGCTTGCCCTGCTCCATCGACATGAGGCGCGCCAGATCCTCGGTGTTCTCGATGATGAGCGCGTGCCAACGGTTGAGCACGTGCGCCCGCTCGCGGGCCAGCTTGTCGCGCCAGGCGGGCAAGGCGCGGCTCGCCGCGTCCGTCGCGGCGCGGGCGTCGGCGGCGCTGCTGTTGGCCACCTGCGCGAGCGTGTCCTGCGTCGCCGGATTCATCACGGCATAACGGTTGCCTCCGGCGGCGGCGATCCACTGGCCGTCGATGAAATTATCTTGTCGAAGCAGTTCGCCTCGCGTCAACTCCAAACTCACTGCGTGCTCCTTTCTACAGGGGATATCGTGAACCGCTAGACCGTCGCGACGGGCGTGACCGGCGAACCGACCGCGCGGGCCCTTAGTCCGCTGTGCGTACGTCCGCGAAATCGCGCGCGAGCTTGCGCGCCGCGTTCGCGAACAACAGGATGTCCACGCCCGTCGCGACGAACGTGCAGCCAAGCTCCAGGTAGTGGCGCGCGAGCGCCGGGTCGGACGTGAGTGTGCCCGCCGCCTTGCCCGACGCGACGATCGTGCGGATCGCGCCGTCGATCGCCTGCTGCACTTCGGGATGCGTGGCCTTGCCGCGATGGCCCATCGAAGCCGCGAGATCGGCCGGCCCGATGAACACGCCGTCCACGCCGTCCACCGCGCAGATCGATTCGAGGCTGCCCAGCGCCGTCGCCGTTTCGGCTTGCACGAGCAGGCACACTTCGTCATCCGAGATATCGAGGTAATCGGTACGCAGGCTCCAGCGCGACGCGCGGCCCACGGCGCTGCCCACGCCGCGAATGCCGTGCGGCGGATAGCGCACGGCGGCGACGAGCGCGCGCGCTTCGTCGGCGGTATCGACCATCGGCACGAGCAGGTTGCGCGCGCCGATATCGAGCAGACGCTTGAGCAGCGCCGGATCGCCGTTCACGGGGCGCACGACCGGCTCGCCCGGGTACGCCGCCACGGCCTGCAATTGCGAGAGGATCGTGCGCAACTCGTTGGGTGCGTGCTCGCTGTCGATGAGGAGCCAGTCGAAGCCCGCCGTCGCGCTCACTTCGGCGAGATACGGATCGGCCATGGAAAGCCAGAAGCCGACCTGCTTCCTGCGCGCGGCGAGCGCCGCCTTGAACGGATTAAGCCCGGAAGTCTGCGGGTTCATGAATGCGTGTCTCCTGTGAGGGGTCGCCGAATTGAATGGGTTCCACCTTCCCGAGGAGGAACAGATAGTTGACGATCGCAATGCCGATCAGCGCCGCCGAGAACAGCAGCGCGGCAACGAACGAGCCGGTCGCGCCGACGATGGCGCCCGTGACGATCGGGCCGACCACACCGCCGAGATTCGACACCGTGTTTTGCAGGCCCGCGATCATCGAAACCGCATTGGGCGGCGCGACGTCGCCGGGCAGCGCCCACACCTGCGAGGCCGCGACCGTAGTGCCGGACTTCGCGATGCACAGCAGCAGCACCGCCACGAGCGCCGAATGCGCGAACGCCGCGAAGCCGATGCTCGACGCCATCACGAGCCCGATCACGAGAAACAGCTTGCGCGTTGCCGTGAGCGACAGTCTGCCGCTCGCGAACACGCGATCCGAGGCCCAGCCCGCGAAAATCTCGACGACGATCGACACGAGCAGCGGCAACGAGGCCATCCAGCCCATTTGCAGCACGCTCATGCCGCGCTCCTTCATCAGATACGTGGGCAGCCACGTGATGAAGAAGTACGAGTTGTAATTGATCATGAAAAAGCCGATGCACATCGCCCACACGTTGCGGTGCACAAGCAGCTTGCGCCACGGCGGACGCACGGGCGGCTGCGCGCTTTGCAAGCCTTTATCGCTTTCAATGTACGCGAGTTCCGCCGCATTCACGCGCGGATGATCGGCGGGTGAATCGGTGAAGCTCACCCGCCATGCGACGAACCACACGATGCCGAGCAGGCCCGTGAGCACGAAGGTCATCTTCCAGTCGAACGCGGCCAGCATCCACGCGATCAGCGGCAAGGCGATCGCGCCGCCCAGCTTCGAGCCGCTGTCGAAAATACCCGCGACGGTCGCGCGTTCCTTGCGCGGAAACCAGCGCGTCGCGATACCGGCGTTGCTCGGGTACGCACCCGCCTCGCCCACGCCCAGCGCCACGCGCAAACCGACCAGCGAGCGAAAACCGCTCGCGAGGCCCGTCATCGCGGTCGCGAGCGACCACCAGAGCACCGCAAAACCCAGCACTTTCTTCTGGCCCAGGCGATCGGCGAGCAGGCCTGCGGGCAATTGCAGCAGCGCATACGACCAGAAGAACGCCGACATGACGATGCCCATCTGCATCGCGTCGAGATGAAACTCCGACTGAATTTTCGGCGCCGCCGCCGATAGCACCGTGCGATCGATATAGTTGATCGCGATCGCGGCCCACATGAGGCCCGCGACCCACCAGCGCATCTTCGAGCGGCCATGCCGTTGCGCAGATTTGAGCATCTGCTGTCTCCCTACCTGTTCTATTGATGTCGATTCAAGACGCGCATTACGCGCCTTCAGCTCACGATGCCCATGTGCCAGGGCACGAACTCGTTATCGCCGAGTCCGAGCAGCTCGCTCTTCGTGCGCTCGCCCGAAGCCGCGCGAACGATCAGATCGAAGATGTCCTGCCCCATTTCCTCGATCGTGCGTTCGCCGTCGATCACGAGACCGCAGTTGATGTCCATGTCCTCTTCGAGCCGCGTGAACATGGGCGTGTTGCTCGCGAGCTTGAGCGTCGGCGCGGGCTTCGAGCCGAACATCGAGCCGCGGCCCGTGGTGAAGCAGATCAGGTTTGCGCCGCTCGCGATCTGGCCTGTCACCGCGACGGGATCGTAGCCGGGCGAATCCATGAACACGAAGCCCGCGCAATCGATCGGCTCCGCATATTCGTACACGGCTTGCAGCGGCGTCGTGCCGCCCTTCATCGCGGAACCGAGCGACTTTTCGAAGATGTTGGCGAGACCGCCCTGCTGGTTGCCCGGCCCGACCACGCCGTTGAACTGGCCATTCTGGCCGCGCGTATAGCGTTCCCACCACGCGAGCCGGTCGAGCAGCTTCTGGCCGACTTCGGGCGACACAGCGCGGCGTGTGAGCATGTATTCGACGCCATGAATCTCGGGAGTTTCGGAGAGGATCGCGGTGCCGCCGTGCCGCACGAGCAGGTCCATCGCCGCGCCCAGCGCGGGATTCGCGGTGATGCCAGAGAAGCCGTCCGAGCCGCCGCATTCGAGACCGATCTTCAGATGGCTGACGGGCACCGGCGTGCGCACGATGTCGTTCGCGGCGGGCAGCATGGCCTCCACGGCCTGGATGCCGGCGTCGATCGTCGCGCGCGTGCCGCCCGTATCCTGCATCACCAGCGCGTGCACGGCTTTGCCCGTCTTCAATCCTTGCGAGTCGAGCAGATCGCCGACCTGGTTGCGCTCGCAACCCAACCCGACGATAAGCACGCCGCCCAGGTTAGGATGACGCGCGTAGCCCGCGATGGTACGGCGGAGCACGTCGAAGTGCTCGCTCGGCGAGGACATGCCGCAGCCGCTGGTTTGCGCGAACGCGACCACACCGTCGACATTGGGATAATCGCGCAGGCGCTCGGGTGTGAAGTAGTCGGCGATATGGCGAATGACCGTGGCCGAGCAGTTGACCGACGCGATGATGCCGACGAAATTGCGCGTGGCGACGCGTCCGTCGGGCCGCACGATGCCGCTGAACGTCGCGCGCTGTTCCGGCGCGACGTAGTCGACGGCCCTCACGTCGAGACCGAAGCCCGGATCGCGGTCGAAATCGACGAGCGTGATGTTGTGCGTGTGGACGTGGTCGCCGGGCTCGATGTCCCGCGCGGCCACGCCGATCACGGTGTCGTACTTGCGGATGGGCTCGCCTGACGCAATGCGCCGCGCCGCCACCTTGTGGCCTGCCGCGACCTGCGCGCGCAGGCGAATCGCCTGCCCGTCGATCGAGACTTGATGCCCGATCGTCAGCGGCTCGCGCGCGATCAGGACGTTGTCGTTCGGGTTGAGCCGGATCAACGGCCCGTGATAGGACTTGTTGGACTGGAGCATTCGCCTGTCTCCGCTGACGATCCAGAGGGCGCGCAGCGGCACCTGCTCCGGTCCCATGCGAGATGGTTGCTGGCCGCGCCGGGGAACGCGCAGCCTTTCGTTCTGGAACAAAGTTACCGGTTAATGTAACCGGTAACATAGGTGCCATCGTAGTACAGATTTGGGATAATTGCCAACACCTTTTTGCAGCAGGAGCGCCCGCGCCCGTGACCAAGACCTCGACAGAATTCGCCCCGCCCGCCGCCGGCACCGTGTCACGGCGTGCCCGCAGGAACACCGGCCGGGTCACGCTCAGCGATCTGGCCAGACTGACCGGGGTCACGAAGGTCACGGTTTCACGCGCCCTCAACAATCCCGAACTCGTTTCGGTCGAAACGCTGGAACGCGTGCGCGAAGCCGTGCGGCAAACGGGCTACACGCCCGACCTGATCGCGGGCTCGCTCGCCTCGAATCGCAGCCACCTTGTCGTCGCGCTGATCCCGGCGATGGCGGGCAGCGTGTTCCAGGAGACCGTCGCCGCCCTGACCGCGGAGCTGGAAACGGCCGGCTATCAGCTGCTGCTCGGCCAGAGCGGCTACGACGAATCGCGCGAAGAGGCGCTGCTCGACGCCATCATCGGCCGCCGTCCGGCAGGCATCGTGCTCACCGGCGTGATCCACTCGGAGGCATCGCGGCAGAAACTGCGCGCGGCCGGCATTCCCGTGGTCGAAACGTGGGACATCACGCGCTCGCCGCTCGACATGCTGATCGGCTTCTCGCACACGCGCGTGGGCGAAGCGGCGGCGCGCTACCTGCGCGAGCGCGGCGCGCGGCATCCGGCCATCGTCACGCCGGGCGATCGCCGGGCGAAGCTGCGTGCCGACGCCTTCATCGAAGCCTTCGGCAGCGAGCGCGAGATTCCCGTGGCCGCCGTGCCCTCGCCCGCGCATCTCGGCGACGGCCGGCGCGCGCTCGCGAAGCTGCTCGACGAACATCCGCAGATCGACGCGATCTTCTGCGGTGCCGACATCATGGCGCTCGGCGTGCTCATGGAGGCCCATGCGCGCAGGCTCGACGTGCCGGGGCGCCTCAAGGTGATTGGCTACGGCGACCAGAATTTCGCCGCCGACACGGACCCAGCGCTCACGACCATTCGCATCGACGGCACGAAGATCGGCAAGCTGGCAGCGTCCATGCTGATCGAGAAAATCGAGACCGGCACGAGCAAGCGCGCGAAAGTCGACGTCGGTTTCACGCTGATCGAACGCGGCTCGGCCTGAGATTCATCGCGTCGCGATGACCACGCAAAAAGGCCTCGCAAACATCGCGAGGCCTTTTGCTTTTAGCATGTGAAAGCACGCTCAGAACTTCGTGCGGATGCCCGTGAACACGTCGACCTGACGATTTGTGGACGACGCGCCGCCCGCATACGCGATCGCCGCGATCCGGCTGTAAGACGAACCCACGCGCGTCGATGCGTCGCCCGCCGCGAGCTGATACGTGCCCGAGAGATAGACGTCCGTACGCTTCGAGAGCGCGTAGTCCACGCCAAGCGTGAACTGATGCCACTTCGGCTTGAGCGTCGCGCCGCCCGTGCCCGGCAGGCCGTTCGCGCGGCCGTCCGTGAACGTGTACACGCCGATCAGCGTCGTGGCCGGCGTGAGCAGGTAGCGCAGGTTCGCGTCGTAGTTGTTGAACTTGCGCGTGGAACCGTCGTTGTAGTTGAGTTCCGTGTGGCTGAACGCGAAGCCCGCAATCGCACTGCCGATCTTGTAGTTCGTGCCGGCCACCGCGATCTGCTGACGGGCCACGCCGCCGTTGAGGTTGTAGAAGAATCCGCCGCTGTAGTCGTCGCCGCTCGTGCTCGATGCGCCGCCGATCGCGCCGCTCGTGTTGGCCGTCGTGTTCGGATGATCGAGCAGCACGTAGCCGCCACCGATCGAGAGCGGCCCGTTCACGTAGTTCGCAGCGACGCCCCATGCGCGATTGTTGCCGAAACCTTGCCCGGCCGAGCCGCTCGCCTGGTTGCTGAACGCGTACATGCCGTCGACGGTGAAGCCCGCGATGGTTTCGCTGCGGAACTTCACCGCGTTGTTGATACGGAAGGTCTGGTTCAGGTTGTCGTTGTCGCCCACGTGCGTGGACGGCGACCACGTGCCCGGACCTGCGTATTGCGCGACCAGATCCGCGAGCGGCTCATACTGGCGGCCGAGCGTGAACGTGCCGACGCCGCTCTTCGCAATGCCCACGAACGCGCTGCGGCCGAACAGACGCCCGCCTTGTGCGGCCGTGCCGTCGCTGGGCTTGAAACCGCCTTCGAGCGTGAACACCGCGCTCAGGCCGCCGCCGAGATCCTCGTTGCCTTTCAGGCCCCAGCGGCTGCCGCTCAAGCGGCCGCTCGTCAGCTGGAACGCCGAGCCGCCCTTGATGTTGTTGACGTAGCCGATACCGGCGTCGACGAGACCATACAACGTGACGGAGCTTTGGGCCTGCGCCACGACGGGTGCGACGGACAAAAGCCCGGCCGCTGCGAAAAGTGCTTTTTTCATACAGGTGATCTGTCTGGTTTTAATATTTACAGGAGTACTACGGATCCCGGCTTGAGGGGATCAGCGGGAATGCTTCCATCGACACAACGAAGGTCGATTCGGTGGAATTACGGGGCGTTGCTGTACTCGCGCGCCTGCGGCTGCGTCGAAGCACCGTCGAGACGAATCGGCTCGACCTTGCCCAGCAGGAACAGATAGTTGACGATCGCCACGCCGATCAGCGCCGACGACACTACGAGCGCGGGCACGAACGAACCCGTCGCGCCGACGATCGCGCCCGTAACGATCGGGCCAACCACGCCGCCGATGTTCGATACCGTGTTCTGCACGCCCGCCACCATCGACACGGCGTTGCGCGGCGCGACGTCGGCCGGCAGCGCCCAGACCTGCGAAGCTGCCACGGTCGTGCCCGACTTCGCGATGCACAGGAGCAGCACCGCAACGGCGGCCGAATCGGCGAACGCGGCGAAGCCAATGCTCGATGCCATCAGCAAGCCGATCACGAGAAAGAGCTTGCGCGTGGCGGTGAGCGAAAGCTTGCCCGAGGCGAACACGCGATCCGACGCCCAGCCCGCGAGAATCTCGACCACGATCGAGACGAGCAGCGGCAGCGACGCCATCCAGCCCATTTCCATCATCGTCATGCCACGCGCCTTCACGAGATACGTGGGCAGCCAGGTGATGAAGAAGTACGAGTTGTAGTTGATCATGAAGAAGCCGATACACATCGCCCAGATGTTGCGATGCGCGAGCAGCTTGCGCAGCGGTGGCCTCGCCTCCCTGTCGCTGCGCTCGGCCAGTGAATCGCTCTCGATGTGCGCGAGTTCCTCGGGATTAACCCGCTTGTGATCGCGCGGCGAATCACTGAACGTGAACTGCCACACCACGTACCAGATCAGACCGAGCAAACCGGTGAGCGCGAACGTGATCTTCCAGTCGAACGCCGTAAGCATCGCGGCGATGAGCGGCAGCGCGATCGCGCCACCGAGCTTCGAGCCGCTGTCGAAAATGCCCGCGACCGTCGCGCGCTCGCTGCGCGGAAACCACTTCGACGCAATGCCCGCGTTGCTCGGATACGCGCCCGCCTCGCCTACGCCAAGCGCCACGCGCAACGCGACGAGCGACTTGAAACCGTTCGCGACGCCCGTGGCCGCCGTCGCCAGCGACCACCAAAGCACGGCGAAACCCAGTACTTTCTTCTGGCCCAAACGATCGGCGAGAAAACCCGCGGGCAATTGCAGCAGCGCGTACGACCAGAAGAACGCCGACATGACGACACCCATTTCGACCGCGCTCAGATGGAATTGCGACTGGATGCGCGGCGCCGCCGCCGACAACACCGTGCGGTCGATGTAGTTGATCGCGATCGCTGCCCACATGAGGCCGGCAACCCACCAGCGAATCCTGGAACGGCTTCGCACGTTGGTGGCCAGATTCATCTCGTGTCTCCTGTTCTATTAATAATGGTCGCTTCCGGCCGCGCCGGGCTGGAGCGCGGTTTTTCTCACTCCAATGTTACCGTTTACTGTAACCGGTAACATTTGGCGCAATCGTAGTATGCCCGGCAGAGAAATGCCAGCGTCTTTTCCTTGGGGTAAGTGCGGATACCAACCTTTCAATTCGCAAGCATTGCCTGCGTTGGCGGGCTTGAAACAGCGCAGGACTGGCAACCGGCATTTCCAGTCCAGGGAGATAAAAGGCGTCTGGTCCCACGACGCCCGATCCAGCAAACGTGAATTGCACAACTTGCTGTGCCCGGAACAGGCTGATTGATATCCGCTCGGGCCTTCATGCAGACGCGTTCCCGACCTCGCGCGCCATGAACCCAGAAGTCGACGTCGATTTGTCCGCGTAAATGGTAGGAGTCTTAACTAATATGGCAATGCTCTCAGCGCGCATCGAATCTGTGGATGCTTTCAGATCCATGCGCGCCGTTGACCTCGTGACAAGCATTCGAGTTCTAGCCTAGCCGCCGCCCCTGACACGTTCCCAACCGTGCCTCACAGCCGTCTTGAAGCGCTCCCATCCGCTTTCCGGATATCGCGACTCCCAGTTCGCGCGCGCACTCGCCTCCACGCCCTGCCAGTCGGCCCCGCGAAACCGCTCGTCGCGTCCGAGCGTAGCTCCATGTGAGTAGGCACGTCGATACTCGTCGTATGACGCACCCGTATTCGCATAATGTGCGTCGTAGTCCTTTCTAAATTCGTTGTCGTACGGCTGTTGGTCGTCGTGCTGACTGCCGAGTCCCGGGTCGCCCATGAAGCCCGTCCCCGATGGACGCTGGGCGTTTGACGCAGCGGCGTTGCCGTCGTGCGCTTGCGCAGTGTGCGCCTTGACGCCGGCATCAGGATGCGTGCGCGCGAACCCGGCTTCAGACGCGCCCGCTGCGTGCGGCTGCTTCTCCACGCCAGCGGTCGCACCGCGCCCTGCAGGGGTGCCCGTGGAAGGCGTCGGCCGCGCCGCCGATGCGGCCCGCGTGTCGCCTTGCCATCCGTGTGTGGCTTCGTGCGGCCTGGCGCGTTCGCCAGTCATGGCGCTGCCCGGATGCGCCGCAGGTTCCGGGCTTTGGACCTTCGCAGAACCAGTACGCCACACGTTGGCGCGCTCCTCGATGTCGGCAGCGCCCATGCGGAGCATCGTTTCAATCGCCTGATCGACTTGCGATTCAGAAACATCGGCGCTAATTACCGTGCCACCGCGACGGAGGAACTCCCTGTAATCCTCCGCATCCGCTGGATACGCTCCTTTCGTGAAGATGCGCGCGAACAACTGCTCCAGTCGATCGAAGACTTTCTTGTGGTGGTGCGTATCGATCGCGCCCTGTAAATAGACACGTGGCCCCTTTTCGCGGGGAGCATCAACCGATATCGAGTAGATGGCAATATCCGCTTGCGCTATCCCAGCCTCGCCCAGTGCGCGCTGCGCCGAACACGCATTCGTGTAACTGTCGTACACGCCTAACACGGTTGGCCTCATGACTTTCCCTCCGCAATTGGCGGGCGGCGTCCTCGCCGCCGTATCGGCGCAAGGCGCAATTCGCATGCCCATATCCGTCGCAAAGGCCGCAGTGGCGATAAGGACCTGGCAATGAATCGAGCGCTTAAATCGCTGTCGTATCCCCCGAGTGCGCGAAGGCCGGTACGTCCGCTATAGGCGCGTAACATAGTACGCTGATTGCCACGGCAGTCGCCCATTTCCGTATGGAATTCATCCCGACGGACTTGAGTCGCACGTGACTGGCGGCTTGCGGGCATCTGGGACAGCCAACGCCCGCATCCTTAATCCCGGAGCGAGGGCGAGGCAATCAGAATCAAGACGAGAGATCGGGCAGCCTCGCACTGGGCTTGTTTATCGCAAGTGAGATCGCCAGAGCCCACCACGGTGCCATCGAAACGCGGTCGAATGAGACTGCGACCACCTTTTCGGTGTCGCTTCCGCGTGCGAAACCGTAACGTGGCCGTTCAAGCCCGGATATCCGGCGCTCCTGGTCAACCACCAGTTCGAAGACGTGCACAACGCGCTGATGCTGCCGATTCGCTGTTGCCGATGCCGCGCCCGTCTCGCCCACCCGGCACACGGCGTTATGCAACAGTGGAGCGCGCTTGCACTTCCAGACTTCTTGCGCCGTGAAAGGCTCGCAAGGGTGTCGAGAAGCACACCTGGGTCAAACGGTTTATGGAGAAAACCTTCGGCAGCAATACCTGCACCTGTGTCGTCTCCGGACATGAGAATGACTGAGACATCGCAAAACCGTGGGATAGCTCGCAACATGGAAATTGCGTCTGGCCCTTCGAGAATGGGCATGTGCACGTCTGAGACAATCACCTCCGGCGTGGCAGCAAGGGCCGCCGAAACCGCTTCCAGGCCATTCCCGGCGGTCGAGACTTCGTGCCCGGCGTCGTCCAGCAACGTCTCAAGCGCATCACGAAAGGCTGTATCGTCGTCAGCCAACAGCACGCGGCTCATCGCTATTTCCCATAGTTTGCTATTTCGGCGCATCGGCCGTTCCCACTGACAAAATGCTAGCAACTGATTTCGGAAACCACCGAGCGGTCGTGCCCCTAATCGCCTCGTTGCGTCGGTAATGCGTCGCCTGACTGGTAAACGATGCCAGGAATCTCGCGAGGTTGGCTGCACGGCGTCACTGCCAAATTTATTATTAGGAATGCAAATAAACAAGATATACAGAACCGCTTGCACCGTTATCCTGTTGCATAGCCCGCTTCCCCGTAAATGCCTGCTCTCCCCGCGCCACTTCCCGCCGCTCACGCCAGGAAACGCACCTTTCAAGTACGCTACATCCATCTGTAATGTATGGTAATAATCCGCGCATACAATCGTGTTCGTGACAGCTGTCCCGTCGACGGCTATAACGAAACGTGCTGACCAGATAGTCGCGCACCGGGAGCAGAGGTTACATGCAGGAAAGCAAAGATGACGCCGGCGTCGCGGAAGTTGGCATCGAACAGGTTTCCGTCTCCAATGGCGTGGCGCAGTTCGACGTGCCGCACCTTTGGGATCTGACCACGGGCAGCCAGCCGGCGGCGCCCGTCATTCCGTTGCCCCCGGAAGTACCGGGTACCCGCAAAGGCTTGCGGGCATTGGCGACTTCACGATTGTTCGTCGGGTTGCTTGCGCTCGCGCTCGTTTGCGCGTGGCTCCTGCCCGGCACGCTTGGCCACGATCCGTGGAAGCAGGACGAAACCTACACCTTCGGCATCATTGAACACATGCTCGACACCGGCGATCTGGTCGTCCCGACCAATGCCGGTCAGCCCTTCATGGAAAAGCCGCCCATCTACGATTGGGTGGCAGCCTCGCTCGCCTGGATGTTCGGCCGGTTTCTCCCGCTGCACGACGCGGCCCGTCTCGCGAGCGTCGTATTCGCAGCGCTCACCCTTGCCTGCACGGCACGTCTCGCCCGGCGCGCTACCGGCGCCGTGCGCTGGACCGACCTGCGAGTGCCCGGAATGCTCGCGCTCTTCGCCAGCACGCTGGTGGTCGTCAAGCATGTCCACGACATGATGACGGACGTCGCGCTGATGGCCGGCGCTGCGCTGGCATTCTGCGCGCTTTACGATCTTGTCTGCGCTCACTTGCAGATGGGCGGCGGGTTGCATCGTTATCCTAATGGAGACTGCAACGCTGCACCTGCATGGCCAGATTCCACAGCTTCACAGCAAGCGACCAGCGATTGCCAGGACACCCGCACGCAAGGCCCCGCTGCCCGGCATGCCGCGGCACTGTTCGGCGTTGGCGTCGGCATCGCCTTTTTGGCAAAGGGTCTGTTCGTGCCGCTGGTGTTCGGTGCGACTACCTGCGCGGCGATGCTGCTTTACCCTGCGTGCCGTAGCAGCTGTTTTGCGCGGTCACTGGCACGCTCGGCGCTGTACTTCGCTCCGTTCGCGCTGATCTGGCCGCTTTGCCTCTATCTGCGCTCCGAAACGCTGTTCAGGATCTGGCTGTGGGACAACAACATCGGCCGCTTCTTTGGCTTTTCGGTAGCGCAACTTGGCTCGGAAAATGTCGGGCACCTGTTTGTGCTGCGCACGGCGTTGACAGTCGGCTTTCCGGTGGTCCCGCTCGCCCTCGTGGCGCTTGCGGGCGGCGCATGGCGGCGTCTACGCGAGCCCGAAGTTGCGCTGCCGGTGCTGTTTTCGGGGATCGGCTTCACGGTACTGCAGGCATCGGCGACAGTGCGAGAACTCTACATCTTGCCGTTCATCGCCCCGCTCTCCCTGCTGGCCATGCAGGGAGTCCGCTATCTGCCGCAGCGGGTGCACCTCGCGTGGGACATGACGAGCCGTATCGTGTTCGGCTCGTTCGTGGTGCTGGCATGGGCGGTATGGTGGACGATGACGGCCTCCCCCGACACCCATGGTGTCCTGCATTTGCTTGGCCGTTGGCTGCCGCTCGAATGGGTGCTGCCAATTCAGCCGAAGCTGATCATCGCGGCGCTCGCCCTCACGCTCGGGTGGGTATTGCTGCTGCCCCTGCTCAGGTCAGCGGGCAATTGGCGCGGCGCATTCAGCTGGTGCCTGGGCGCCATCGTCGCGTGGGGGCTCGTCGGCACGCTGCTGCTCCCCTGGCTCGACGTCGCGAAGAGCTACCGCGCACCGTTCGAGGATCTGCGTGCCAAACTGAACAGCACCTGGAAAGCCGGCGACTGCATGGCGAGCAGCGGGCTGGGCGAATCCGAGGCGCCCATGCTCTACTACTTCGCCGGTGTCATGCACGTGCCCACCACGGACACTCAGGCCACGTCCTGCACCTGGCTTATCGAACAGGGTCGACCTACGCAGGCACAGGTGCCCGCCGGAGGCTGGCGACTGTACTGGGAGGGCAGCCGTCCGGGCGACAACGACGAGGTGCTGCGCGTCTATGTGCGCATGGCGACAACGACGGCTCCGGATCGACTTCAGCCGACCGCATTTCGCGGAAGCGATCGCTCCGGTCGCCGACGCCTCGATTGACTCGATACGCGCTCTAGTCAAAGGTTGAATTGCCCGGCAAGCGCGTCGACTACGCCACGGACCCGCGCCGTGTGCGCGAGGTCCGCGTGCAATACCATCCACGCCTCATACGGCGAATGCCTTCGCCGGTTCGGCCAGATCCGTACAAGCTCCGGATATCGCTGCGCCATATACGTCGGCAATTCACCCAGTGCGAGACCGGCCCGCACGAATGCCCCGAGCATCAGGCTGGAATCCAGCTCCGCGACGACACGTCCCTGCGCTCTCGACTCACCGACGAGTGTTTCCTGCTGACCCTTCGTGACCCCGGGCAGGTAGACCGCAAGGTCGTGTCCTGCATATTCGCCGCCCGGCTTAGGCTCGCCTCTTCGCGCGACATAGCTGCGCGATGCGTAAAGCCCAACCTCCCAGCTTCCTAGTCGCCGCACGATCAAGCCCTGCTGTTGCGGCCGTTCCGTGCGGATGGCGATGTCGGCCTCGCGGCGCGAAAGATCGAGCAGACGCGGGGTCGTGCTCAGAAGCACCCGGATACCGGGATGTCCTGTCTGGAGCCGCTCGATCGCCGGAATGACGAAATCGATGGCCAGGGTATCGGTCGTGGTGACGCGTACTTCCCCTTCCACCCGCTCGTCGGCGCCCTCGCTGCGGCGCTCGAACGACACCGCGAGGCGTTCCATTTCCATGGCGGTTTCCAGCACCTGCTCGCCGCTCACGGTCAGCACGAAGCCATCGGTGGTGCGCAGGAACAGGTGGCTGCCGAGCGCGCCTTCGAGGCCTCCGAGCCGGCGCCCGACTGTGGTCTGATCGATGCCCAGATGCTGCGCGGCTCCGCTCAGGGTGCCCGAGCGATGCACGGCCAGAAAGATTCGAACGTCGTCCCAGTTCATGTCGGAAATCGGCCTGCAAATTTGCAGATGCAGTATGCAATACCGTGCATTTTCACATGAAGCTCGACTCTCTAGCATGGCGGCTTCCACTGCCATAACCGCATGCCCTCTGGCGGCGTGCAACGGAGCGCACTTCATGCCACGCTTGTCTTTCATTCTTACCGTCGCGATGCTCAATGCGTTCGGCCTGATCGCATCGGACGTCTATCTGCCCGCCATGCCACACATGGCCGCCGGGTTCGGCGTCGCCGACTGGCAGATGCCGCAGACTGTCTCGGTGTATCTGTTCGTTCTCGCGATCGCGCAACTCGTCTACGGCCCGCTTTCGGACCGCCTCGGCCGCAAGCCCGTGCTGTTCGCCGGCATCGCGTTGTACTTCGTCGGCTCACTTGTTTGTGCGATGACTACACACTTTGGCGCATTCCTCGCATGGCGCATGGTGGAGGCCGCCGGTGCCGCAGCGGGCCTCGTCATTGGTCGAGCGTGCATCGCCGACACGTGCAGCAAGCAGGCGTCCGCCAAGGTCTACGCAGTCATCTATCCGCTGGTATCGTTGTCGCCGGCGCTGGCTCCGGCGGTCGGCGGCTATCTTGCATCGGCGTTCGGCTGGTACGCCGACTTTCTCTTCGTCGCGGGATTCGCACTCATAGCGCTGCTGATGGCGATCATGCTGCTGCCGGAGACGCTCCTGCCGCACGACAGGAAGCACCGTGCGCCACTCGCGGGCTTTGCGCAGGTGCTCCGCGACGGTACCTTTCGACGCTATACCGGCTTGATCGCTGGACATATGACCGGATCGTCACCGCCGGCGTCGCGTGTTTCGTATTGGGCGGACTGGCGTTCGCCATCGTCGCGACGCGCGGCGTCACAAGCGTCGCGGCAGTGATCCTCCCGATGTGCCTGGTCAGCCTCGCAAATGGCTCGTCGCTGTCACTTGCCGTATCGGGTGCCGTCACGGGCACGCACGGACATGCTGCGACCGCTTCTGGGCTCGTCGGGTTCTTTCAGGTCAGCAGTTCCGCATTGGCGGCCTCATTGATCAGTGCAGCATGCGGCACGGGGTTAGCCGTGCTGGCATCTTCGATTTTGCTTTTCGCGCTGCTCGCGGTGGCGGCGTGCATCTCGCCGCGGCTGGGGGGCGAGTGTATCGAGTGAGATTCGGGCGAATAGAGTCGGATGCCTCCCTGAGCGCGGTAGGCGGACATACTGCCTGCACGTTTGCTCTCAATATCGATGTCGTTGCCGATTGTCGCGCCAACCGTCATCGGCCTGGACACAGACACTCGCGGCAAAGCCCCTGCATGATCAACCGTGCCGGCGTGACAGCGCGTCACTTTGGTGGCTTCGACAGCTTCCTGAGCTCACGTCGGCCAGGTCCTGCCTGGACGATAGCCATCGGCAACTTCCATCGCGTTCAGGCCGAGCGCCTGGGCGACCTCCTTTTTCGTGGCGAACCGGGCGGTAACGTGAAATTTCGTGGTGCTCTGGCGCATTCGCCCGATACCATAGGCACCCTTCTCGTTTTCCTTGATGATGATGTCCGCGGGATGCGCCGCCTCCCCACGGAAGTCTGCCGACTCAAAATCGATATGCTGACGATTTTTGATGTTGGTTTCGGCAGTTTCGTCGAGATCGTAGGCCACTAACCAGGCATTACCGGAAATTGCCTGCCCTGGACGATAGGATTGTTCAAGGTCAAACACCCACAGCGCTGACCCGTTATGCGACATGAGCTTTTCCTCCACCGCGGTGGGTGCGTGCTGCTTGGGAATCCAGCGAAACACGCTCCACTTTTTTGCCGGCATGAAAGTCTCCACGAGTGTTGTCGGACTCAAAGCATCTGTCGCGACCGGGTATCAGGTGCTTATTACAACAGTTCGCTAGCCGGTTTATTCCGTGCCTCATGCGGCGGCTCATAGCCGGATGGCCTTCGGCGGGTATCCCGCGCTCAGCTCGGTCGACTGCACAGTCGGGTCGTAGAACAGCCTCTCTCGCGCGAGCGTGCGTTCGCCCGCAGCGAACCTCGCACGGATTGCTGTGGTTTACGTCTACGCTCAGACGAGAGTTAGCGAAATGGTGTGATCTCAGTCGAACGGTCGGCGGCGCGAAGTGCTCGCGAGCGAAGCAAGCGCGTAGTGGAATTGAGCGAGCCAGCTGACTATGACTGCGCCCTATCAAAAGCTGTCACTCGACGGATGTTGTTACGAATGACCGCAACGGGTCTGCTTCCGCCGACCGTATCGGGCGGTAGTCGGCCATCAAGGGATCGTCACCTGTGCGCAGTCAGCGACGTTCGAATGGCGCTACGCGTTTTGGCGGCGGTCATTCGAGATGTAAGGCATAGCTTGGCTCAATTTCAGCCTGTTCACCGCGTCGCGTTCGTCTCAGCCTGCTCCATCGAGCACCGCTCCGCTGAAGCGAGATGTATTCAAGTGTGCGGCCTAACCCTTTGTCGCTTCCGGTCATCCGTTTCAGTGACCAGGTGCTTGCCAAAATTGGCGCGCACAAAATCCACGAAGACGCGCACCTTTGGCGTCATTTTCCGATTGCTGGGCCACACCACGTGAATAGTGTTGGAGTCCGCCACATAGGTGTCCAGCACGGTTTTCAGGCGTCCACCAGCGACGGCATTCTTGACAGAGAAGTCAGGCACGCATGCGATCCCGCGCCCCGCCAGAGCTAAATAAAGCATGACGTCCAGGCTGTTGCACACCATCGTCAAAGGCAGCGACGAGCCTGCCGCCGTGAATGTTGAATGCCGCAGCGGCCATTGATACAGTTTTCCAGTAGGTGTCCAGCGATAGTGCAGACATGCGTGATTCAAAAGGTCATCCGGCTTCGTGGGAGTCCCCATTCTTTCCAGATACGCTGGTGCGGCCACCAGACAGGCGCGCCAGGGACCCAGCGGGCGAGACACCAGGCGCGAATCTCGAAGCGTGCTCCCACGAATGACTACGTCGAACCCTTCATCGATTACATCGACCAGTCGATCAGTGAAATCAAGATCGAGTTCAATCTCGGGATGGTGCTCCATGAACGCTGAAAGCACGGGCAGTGGTAGCCCCGCCGAAAGTGCCAGTCCCACCCTTAGCCTCCCTCGCGGGTGTTGTGCCATTGCGCTGAGCTCATCTTCCGCAGCCTGAACCTCCCCGAAGATTCGTCTGCACCTTTCCAGGAACACCTCGCCTTCGGTCGTAAGGCGCAGGCTCCTCGTGCTGCGTTGAAACAGCCGCACGCCAACGCGCTCTTCAAGTCGGGAAATGCTTTTGCTGATGGCTGATGGTGAGACCCCGAGACTTCGCCCCGCTGCGGCAAAGCTCCGGGTCTGCGCGGTCTGGACAAAGACCTCTAGCCCTCCCAGGGCGCTCAAACTCTCCACAATGGACTCCCAGATGTTGCACTAGTGACATTTTTGTCATGGTTGATGTGAACGCTACCCCCGTTAGTGACGCTGAGTCAATCGCATTACTATGGATTTAAGAGGCGGTTTGCCCCCCCGTAGGAGGTACCGGCCGCGCTTTTTCAAATGCTGGCGCATCTGTGTGGAGTAAGCGAACGCCACAGGCAACAGAGCTTCGGCAACCGAACGCGCTTCGCGCCGGTTCTATCAGGAGAGAATCTTTATGGCCACCACTGAACATCTCGACGCTTACCTCAAAGCCATGGGCAGACGCGACGTCGAAGGGACCAAGGTCCATCTGGCGGATAGCGTCGTCCTGCGCAGCCCAATCGCTCCCGCTCCCTTCGAAGGGAGGGAAAGTGTGGTGAAAGTGCTCACCCAGCTTCTTGGCGTTGTGGACGCCTTCGAGCCGAAGCTTCTCCTGCGCGACGGGGCTGACTTTGTTGCCGTTTTCACGATCAGACTCGGTGACAAAGTGATCGACGGCATGGATCACATGCATCTAAACGATGCGGGCCTCGTCGATAGCATGACCGTGGCATGGCGCCCGCTTCCAGCAGTGGTTGCAGTCCAGCAGAAGCTTGCGCCGAAATTGGGCGGTAAGGCGATGATGCTGGTTCCCGTGGATCAATCTCCCTGAATCATTGGCGATTGAGGTCAGCGGAGCGTGCGCTGTGACGCACCCCCGATCGGATCGCAGTGAGCGGTCAAAGATGGCATCTGAAACGTCTGAAGGCCACTTCGTAGCGGACGGTCGACAGGGACGCACATCGTCAACAATCTACGGTGGGTTCTCCACGGGACCTCCGCGCGCGGCTGATACGCGTCCTGCACCAACGTGGCTCGACGTCTCAAGCCGTTTCGACACGGCGGAGCAGCATCAGCAGGAACTCGAATGCGACCGCGAGCTGTACCAGGTCATCGCTCTCGATGCGAAGGGCGTTCCGCCAAGCCGCATCGCGGAACGCCATGCGGCGAGCCTGCTCGCGGAGGCATCGCAGATTGCGAAGGAACCCGTCGTCACCGCAGACGCCTAAGCCGGCGCCGCTTGCACCACCACGCCGTACCACCCCAGTCCACGATAGCTTTCATAACCTGGGGTGGCGGCGAACGATACAGTGCGGCCGTCCGTCAGTCGATAGAAACCGGTCGGCTTGCCGTCGGTCGTCAGGCGAAACTGTTCTTCGAGCACACCCTTATCGTCCGAACTCGCAATCACGCGATGCGACGCATTGACGATCATGCAGCGCGTGCGACGCCATTCCTCCTCTGTGAGCCGCACGCCCTTAACGACTGTCGACGCTTGCGGCGCCCAATCGAAAAAGATCACCAGCGCACCGAGCGGTTTGCCGTCGACCGCGCCGTTTTCGCGGATCGCTGTCGCATAGGTCGCGACGTGCGCATGCTTCAGATACGGCAACGCTTCGATATCGCCCGCAACAAAGTCCACGCCGGAAGGCGTTTTCATCGCGTCGCGAAACCAGCTGGCTTCAGCAACATTGCGGTCGTGCACCGCATAGGTATCGGGGCGGCCATTTGCGACCACATTGCCCGCCGCGTCGACGATCCATAAATCACGGTACACGGTATAGCTGTCGAGAATCACCGACAGACGCCGCGATGCATACGCCAGCGTTTCGGCACTCTGGTTGGCAAGGCAGTCGACCACTGCGGAATCAGTTGCCCACCAGCGCACGTCGCACGAGCGCTCGTACAGGTTGCGGTCGATCACGTCGATCATGTTCAGTGCGAGATCGGCGCAACGCTGGCCTTCGTGTGAGCTCAGCCGTTCGATCATGCTGTCGCCGAGGTCGGTCAGCTTGCTCAGTGAGCCGGCGAGTTCGCGGTTGAGCACCGTCGTGATTTCGCCGATGCGTGCCGACACGTGCTTGACCTGATTCGCGACCACGGCGAAGCCGCGACCCGCATTGCCCGCACGTGCCGCTTCAATCAATGCGTTGAGCGCGAGGAACGTGGTCTCGCGATTGATGTCGTTGATATCGGAGATCTTTCCTGTCGCGAGCTTCTTGACGTGGTGCGTGAGTTCGACGATTTCGCGCGGATTCGACATGGCCTGGTCCCGGTTGCCTGGAAATGTTGCGCCTACGTAAAAGCAAGTATCGGGCCGGGTTGATTCCGAGGACATTGTGACCGTTCTCATGCACGCCGCAAACGTTTGGTGGCGTATATCGCGGTGCAGGCAGAGGATGCGATTCCCGGCGACGCACCGGGCGCGTGCATCGCCGGGAATACCAGCGATCCCACCGGGATACAGCCACCCTTGTTACTCCCAGCGTTCGATTTCCATGGACAGTGGCCGGTCAGAGATACTGGCCGACTGGCCGCTTCGGGTCGGCTACAGCCGACCCAATCGGGCAATAGCCAGCCAGATGCAGTCATTCATACGCACGCTGGGAGTGTCGGCTTCGGACCCGATGGCGACCACAAGCACAGACCTGCGCGGGACTATACGGTCAGGCGCAGTCGGTGAAACGCCGCGGCGATATTCACCGGGTTGAGATGTGTCCGATCTCGTCGAGCATCGGCTCTGACCATGCGAACGACGCCTTCATCTGCTCGACTTCTTGCGTCGGCGCGCGTCCGAACAAACGCTTGAATTCGCGGCTGAATTGCGAGGGGCTCTCGTAGCCGACTCTTGCGGCGGCTGCGGCCGCCGTCACCCCGCTTCGAATCATCAGCAGACGCGCCTGGTGCAGCCGCGTGGACTTGAGGTATTGAATCGGCGTTGTATTCGTTACGGCCTTGAAATGGCGGTGAAACGTCGGGACACTCATCCCGCATTCATTGCCCAGCGTATCGACGTTGACGCGCTGAGCGTAGTCTGCATGAATGCGGCGCAACGCTCGCGCTATCTGCGAGAAGTGCCCGGTAGTGGCAAGCGACGCGCGCATCGCGTCTCCCTGCTCGCCAGTCACCACGTTTGCGCCCCTGGCAGACGAGAACGATGCTCGGCTCGTACAGGACGGGCGTGCGACCCAGTGCGCGATTCGAGCGCATGAAGCTGACTCCGGGCAGCATCGAAGCGGTGAATCCCTCGTTTGGCGCGAGCCGCTCGATCAACCCGATTGTTCGTTTTTGCCGCGCAAGCATGCTTTTTCCTGTGCCGTCGTTACGTAGTGGTAGTCAGAATAACCGATACGCGCATTCGCCTCCTTCATTTGATACTTTTAGGCAAGGGTGCGAGAACGGTAGCTATGTTTCCGCATGTCCGGCGCACGTACATTACCCCCTGTGGTTTCGAGCCGATCGTCAGCTTGACGAACAATCCAACTTTGAGGAAGTAGACATGTACGGTACTGAAGAAGTCGAAGGCAAGGTCGCCATCGTCACTGGCGCGGCAAGTGGCATTGGGCGCGCAATCACGGAACTGCTCGTGGCGCGTGGTGCGAAAGTGTTGGCAGAGGATATCGACCCCGCGGTCGAGTCGCTAGCTGGCCCCAACGTCGTGCCGCTCGTCGCGGACATCTCCGCGGATGGCAGTGCTGAGAAAGCCGTTGCGCTCGCCATCGAACGATTCTCGCAGCTAGACCTGCTTGTGAACAACGCGGGCATCATCATCAACAAGCTCGTGGTGGACATGTCGCGCGCCGATTGGGAGCGTATCATCGACGTCAATGTAACTGGTGCCTTCCTGCACTCACGCGAAGCCATGAAGGCAATGATTCCCCGGCGTTCAGGCGCTATCGTCAATGTGGCTTCCTATGCGTCGTACTTTGCATTCCCAACGATTGCGGCCTATGCCGCGTCGAAAGGTGCGCTTGCACAGCTCACGCGAACCCTTGCGCTAGAGGCGATAGTGCACGGAATCAGAGTGAACGCTGTCGGCTCCGGCGACGTACTCACGAATATCCTCAACACCGTGGCGGCGGATGGAAATGGCGTCGCCGCACTGGCCGCTCACGGGGAGAGCGCGCCTATCGGGCGCGCAGCCGATCCAAAAGAAATTGCGGAAGTTGTGCTGTTTCTTGCCTCCGCGCGAGCCAGCTTCATGGTTGGATCGGTCGTGATGGCAGACGGCGGGATGAGCGTGAAGGTCGGTTCATAGCGTAGACGTCGTAGAAAGGGGAAACGGCGAACGGCGGATTCGGGGCGGCCTCTCGCCTTCTCCTTAACATGCGCAGCCGGGACGATCGTCACGTTCAGCCATGGGGCGCTGGCCGGCCATGACCTGCCGTTCGCCACCTCCGTCACGTGGTCATTCGAGCGGCGGCCACGCTCAAACAGCGGACCTTCACCGTCGGATGGCACCAGGCCAGCCATCCGCCTTTGCCGACGCTCACGTGTCGGCGGGAGCGGGGGGCGCCGCTTCAGGTGCATGATGTCCTCTCTTCTTCGAACAAACGACACGACACGGCCGGAGGCCTAACGGCCAGCGAGCAATGCGATACAGAGGGCCACTCCGAACGCGTAGGTTCCCAACGCCCCGATAGCACGGGCCGGATTGGGCTTCGACATGGTGGGCCAGGCAAGTAGCGAAGCCACCAGGAGCAAGCGGCAGGCCGTTGCACCTGCCATGCACCCGAGCTGCCAGTGCGGCGGATTCTGAGAGCCGAAATACAGAATTAGCACCGCAAGGAACGGCGCGTACTCGGCGGTATTGCCGTGAGCGCGAACCAGTTTGGTTAGCAGCCGGTCAGGTTCAGGCGCATAGCCGCTCAGCGGCCCGACGCGAGAGCGAGTGACCGTGATGGTGAGTCCAAGTACGAACAGAAGCAAACCGAGGACACAGGTGCAGGCCAGAGCGATGCTGTTCATTCCATACTCCTTGCGTGACAGTCGAAATCAGTGTGAAGGTGGGACAGGAGGCCCTTCTCGTGCCAAAGGTGGGACTCAGCCGAACGTAAACGCGTAAGCCAGCACGCCAGGCTCAAGAAACGTGATTTCGAAGGTGCGTTCGCTGTCGCCGTTTGCCTGCCGCACGAGCTGGTAAAGGCGCTGTCCGGTGATCGTGCCGTAACCATCCGCATCGATGTCCGTGCCCCGGTCAGCGCCCGGCGCCTTGCCGTCGATCAGCACGCGAAAGCGCACCGGATGCCCGCCGCGGCCGGGCCCCAGCACCAGATGCAAGTCGCGGCCATGGAAGCGATAAACAATGCGTCCGTCAGGGCTGTCAAGCCGGGCGCTTTCGTCGCCCACCAACCAGCGGCCGTCGAGCGCCCACTGGTTGGCCGTCAGGGTCTGGGGCGCGTGATACGTGGCAGTCTCGTCCTGCGCCACCGGGCCACCGGCGAAGTTCTGTGCGCGTGCGTAGCCGACGTAGGTTTCCGGCGAGCGATTGGCATCGCCGGAGCCGGCGGCGGCCTGTGCGCCCTGCGCGACCGGTTGCACGTAGCCGCCAGGCAGGTCCGTCTGGCCGGCCTCGGCGAGCAGCCGGCGAATCACGTCCTCGCTTTGCTTGTAGTCGCCTTCGCCAAAGTGGTGGTGACGAATATGCCCCTGCGGGTCGACGAAGTAATGCGCGGGCCAGTACTCGTTGCTGAAGGCCTTCCAGATGGTGTAACCGTTGTCGATTGCGACCGGGTAGCCTACGCCAAGGTCCTTCACGGCGTGGGCGACGTTGCCCGGATCCTTCTCGAACGCGAACTCCGGCGCGTGCACGCCGATCACCACCAGGCCGTAATCCTTGTACTTGTCAGCCCAGCCCCGCACGTACGGCAGCGAACGGATGCAGTTGATGCACGAGTAGGTCCAGAAATCGACCAATACCACCTTGCCGCGCAGCGACTGCGCCGTGAGCGGTGGACTGTTGAGCCATTGGGTGGCGCCATCGAGCGCGGGCAAATCGCCTTCCACCGGCAGCGTATCGCCGGCCTTCACGGCGAGCTGCACGAGAGGCGCGGGACGCACCGCGTCAATCAGCTTCTGTTCGACGCCCCCCGTGCTGGCCAGCGACACGCGTGTCAGCAGCCCGGTATCTAGCCCCAGCGCGATGGTGGCCACACCCCCCAGCACCAGCACGCCCAGGGCGCGACGCACCCATTCTCCAGCGCCCAGCGAGCGCTTCATCACGGCGAAAACGCGCCCGCCAATCAGCAGCGCCAGCGCGAGCGAGGTCGCCGCGCCCGTCGCGTAGGCGAGCAGCAACAACGTTGTCCGTACGCTGGCGCCTTTGAGGGCCGCGCCCGTGAGCAGCAACCCCAGAATCGGGCCCGCACAGGGCGCCCAAAGCAGCCCCGTGGCCACACCCAGCCCAGCCGCCGAGAGTACCGAATCGTCCTGGCGCCCGGCGTGTTCGGTGAGCTTGTTGCCAAGCACTACGAACGGACGGGTGATCCGTTCGGCGACACGCTCCGAGAGCAAGGTCAGGCCAAGCACGGCGAGCACCGCCAGGGCGGCGAAGCGGCCATACTGGTTGGCGCGCACGGCCCAGCCGCCGCCGACGGCAGCCAGCGTGGCGACCACGGCAAAGGTTAGCGCCATGCCCACCAGCATCGGCAGTCCATTGCGCGCGAACGGGCGGTCTGCTCGCGAAAATACGAAAGGCAGCACCGGCAGGATGCACGGACTGAGGATGGTCAGTGCACCGCCGAGGTAGGCAAGAAGCAGTAATAGCATGGTGGCAACATCCGTGAAGGTTTACGGTTGTGTCCCGATCTGAGTGGCGTACACGCGCAATTGCCGCGATTTGACAGCCAGCGTGGGTATCCGCGATGGGGCGGCCCGACTCGCGACAGTGCCGGCCGTCGGCGCCAAGCCGACAGGCGCCCCCATCGAGACGATTACCGGTCAGTTCGTCGACTTCGCCGCAGCCTCGATCACTCGCACGACCGCGGCCGGCTGAGAGATAAAGACAGCGTGGCTTGCGCTCACCTCGGTCACGTTGGCACCCGAGCGTTGATACATCCAGCGCTGAAGCTGTGGGCTCACCATATGATCCTGGGTGGTTAAAATCGCGTAGCTGGGCTTGGTTCGCCATGCCGCCACAGAGACCGGCGCCCCCAACGCTTTCTCGGCAAGTTGGTCCTGCGAGTCCGCCAGGAATTGAGCGTCCTGGGGCGAGACGTCCGCTGCAAAGTTCTCACGAAATTTCGCAGGCGGGAGGAAGAAAAACTTGTCCGGTGTCGCCCGCATGGCATCGTTGGGCGCGGCAAACTTCTGCAACAGCTGACCGCTGGCTTCGCCGACGTCGGGTTGTAGTGCGGCCACATAGACGAGCGAGCTGACCTTCGGATCGGCACCGGCCTCCGTGATCACGGAGCCACCGTAGCTGTGGCCGACCAGCACCACCGGGCCCTGCTGCTGATCGATAACGCGCTTAGCGGTATCGACGTCTTCGGCGAGGCCCGTGAGCGGCTCTTGTACGATCGTCACGTGGTAACCATCCTTGACCAGGAGGTCGTGGACGGCCCGCCAGCCGGAGCCATCCACCAGTGCGCCGTGGACAATGACAACATCTTTCGCAGCCGCCTTTGCCTCAGCGTGAGCCATCGTGGCGCCAAGCGCAATCAGGGCGGCAATCGTCAGTTTCTTTCGCAATACGAACATTTTGTACTCCAAAATTGTTAGCAGTATCCCGTCGTTTCGTGCAATCGCGCTTGACGGGTGAGACTTGATCGGTGATAGCTAACCGTGAATTACGGCAGCCATGTTCTTCATGGCCAGAACGTCGATCGGCTCGACAGACGGAGGGCTGGCCAGCATCTCGTCGGCCCGCGCCATCAGGGCGCCGGCCATACTTCCGTGCAGGTGTGCCTGGCGGTCCTCTTCGCTCGCGAAGGCGTCAAAGACGCCGAACGTCGTCGGTGACAGCCTGAGGGCGAACCAGATCGGCGTGGTCGCCTCCCGATTCGTCAGTTCCAGGCCGGCGTCGAGGAAGTCTGCTACCGCCTGCTCCTTTCCCGGCTTGGCTTCGAGTCGTACGAATAGTGCTTTCTTGATCATCCTTGCTCTCCAGTTCCGCGTGATCCATTCACTCGGTGAGCCACACTTTACAAACGGAGCGCCAGGGAGAATACTGTCTCGATCGACAATTTTGGTATCGATTCTGCCATGCGAATTTATGTCCTCGCACTCGAGGGGGTGTTCGACACTGGCCTCGCCACGGTGCTCGACGCCTTGACGACGGCCAACGAACTGGCGCGCGCGACTGGGATGGCCACGCCGGGCTTCGAAATCACCGTTGTGGGGATGCGGCCAGAGGTGCGCACTGCGCTTGGGCTGCAGGTGCCCGTGCGCGACATGGCAGACGCCCCCGCCCCGGACTGGGTCGTCGTGCCGGCGCTCAACAGGACGACGACAGACCTGCTCGTGCCGTCGCTCGGCCGGGCTGATGTGGTCGATGCGCTAGACGCATTGCGCTTGTGGCACCGTGCCGGCGCCCGTCTGGGCGCCGCCTGCACCGGCACGTTCGTGCTGGCCGAAAGCGGCCTGCTCGACGGGGGCGAAGCCACCACCACCTGGTGGCTCTCACCGGTGTTCCGGCAGCGTTACCCCGACGTGCACCTCGATGTGCATCGCATCGTCGTTCCCAGCGGCGACACGGTGACGGCGGGGGCCGCTCTGAGCCATCTCGACCTGGCGCTCTGGTTGATCCGCAACAACAGCCCGGAGCTTGCGGCGCTCGTGGGCAAGTACCTCGTATTCGATTCGCGGCCGTCGCAGTCTGCCTTTGCGATCTCCGATCATCTGGCCCATTCGGACCCGCTCGTCGAGCGCTTCGACCGCTGGGTGCGTGAACACCTCGACACGGCCATCGCGCTCGACAACGCCGCCGAAGTATTGGCGACCAGCAAGCGAACGTTGACGCGACGTCTAAACGAGGTGCTCGGTAAAACGCCCGTCGAATACATACAGGATCTGCGGGTCGAGCGGGCCGTCCATCTGCTGAAGACGAGCAAGCTTAGCGTAGATCGCATCGCCGAGCAGGTCGGCTACGCGGACGGCGTGACGCTGCGCACGCTGCTGCGGCGGCGGATAGGTAAGGGGATCCGTGAGTTGCGGGCGTCGTGAATCTTATCGACTATTGGAGTATGCCGGTGGCCGTGCGCGACAGGTCCCACGGGAGGATTTGCCAACGGAGGCGGAGGTGCGAATGACGGCTTCACCCTGAAAACGGCTGCCATTCCGACGTGAGCAGGTAAGACCGCTTCGGGTCGGGTGATGCCTTTTGCATCAAACGTGCACGGGAGATCATCCTCGCGCTCGATCGTCGTCGGCGACCTGACTCCGCGCACCGATCTTGCCGTGTTGTCGGCGAGCGCGATCTGCCTGCGCGCAGGCACCCATCCCGAGAGCGTCACGACGCCGAGGCGCGCCCTGACCCGAATCCCAGAAGCATCCAGGCTTGGCGTCCGCCAAAGGGCGCTGCGGACGTCACGAATCACAGCACTATCCGGCCTGTTCTGAAACGCGACGTCGAGTATGCCACCCGATGCGCTGTCGCGCCAACACCCGTGTTCTCACCCGTGTGCCCGCCAGCATGGATTGAGCCACAACTCATGGGGACCATAACCAGGATCGCGCAGATTTTGACGCTCGCACCACTCACGTTCATGCTCCCGTTCAGCAAAAGCTGATAGACCCACAAGTCCGATCTTCGTGTAGGTTCGTCGTTATCGGTGAATGACTCAAGGGGCTTTGCCGTCTGCATGGAGTGAGCCGATTGCTGCGACCTCAGCTTGCCACCGGGGCGAGCGTGTTGGCGTCGCGGGCCAGAAGCCAGCGGCCGTCGGGCTGTTTGCGGTATATGGTGATCCGACGACCGGCCAACTCCGTTGCTTCTCCGCCAGCGCGCGGTGTCACAGATAACGAGTCCCGGCATAACGTGTAGGCGACTTCGCCGACGATCACGACCTCTTCCAACTCGCTGATGCAACGGATCCGGGATTGTTGGTGGGCGGCCAGGAAGCCGGCGGGGAATCCCTCCCGGCCGAGCGGCGCTCGCCCCGGATTCAAAAACACGACATCGTCCGCCATCAAGGTGAGCAAGCGGACAAGATCGCCCGCGTTGACTGCATCAATCCACGTTGTGTGCACCTCACGTATAGCTCGTTCATCGGATCCCATTTGCAACCTCCACTGCAAAAAGCAGTTCGATCGCACGACAATCAGGGCGTCGGTCAGCATCGATCGCCATCCAGGTCGGCGAGAGCATCTCGAAGGCTAGTTTACCCATGGGCGTAGGCGTCTGACAATCCACCCTTGCCCCGGCTTGCCCGCCTTGAGTGCGACATCGTCCGGCGACTCTCGTCGTCTGTCGAACTTTCTGGGCTAGGGATAAATGGTTTCGCCGCGATTCAGCATGCCGATGAACTTCTCGATCTTGCGCACCCGGGTTGCGGGCTTTTTGGCATTCTGTATTCGAAACAGGATAGCGTAGCGGTTTCGGCTGTTCAGCGTCGCAAAGAACGCGCTGGCCTCGGGATTGGCATCCAGTGCGGCCTGCAGGTCGTCCGGTACGACCGAGTTGCTGGCGGACGTATAGGCAGCTTCCCAGCGGCCATCCTCTTTGGCTTTCTCGATTTCTCGCATGCCCGAAGGAACCATTCTGCCCGCGGCGATCAGCGCTTCGGCCCGGTCTTTGTTGAGCCTGGACCAGATACTTTTTGCGGAGCGTCGAGTGAAGCGTTGCAACCAGTATTCCTCACTTTCAGTCTGTTTTTGACCATCGATCCAACCATGACAAAGGGCACTTTCCAGCGCCTGTTCGTAAGTCAAGGTTGGCTGCCCGGCGCCCTTTTTGGCAAGGCGCAGCCATATCCCGGTCGAGATACCGCCGTTTTGCATCAACCAGCTTTCCCATTCATTCTGGTCAAGGAATGTCAGACGAGGCTCAGTCATGGAGGATCCGAATGGTTGCATTCAGGCATCGAGGCTTTTTCGTTCACTGATACCTCGCAGATTACCAATTTGCGCGGATTTGCGTGAATTTGCGAATACTTGATTTATCGACAGTTCAGCGTGTATCTATCTGAGGGAAGATGGAGGCCAGATGCACTTTGCTGTAGCCAGCAAAGTCTTGCCTGCCGCGCGGCAACGCAACTGACACGCTGCGCTCACGAAACGACGATAGTAAACTCGACCCCTGATTCAAAGTCCAGCGTCGTGGTCGAAAAGCGTGGATCGTTGTCGAGGTAGTGCTTATATGGCCGAACAGCGTCCTCGGCTATGTACATGTTGTCCGCAAGAACAATAGATCCCGCGCGCAGCAAGCGCTCAGTTTGCTTGAATAGATTCAGATAGGTGTTGGCCCATACGTCGATGAAAACCATGTCGAAAGTGCCGTCCAGCTCAGAAATGGTCTGGAATACATCGCCTTCCCGCAGGTCAACATAAGCGTCTACGCCCGCCATTCTGACGTGGGACCAAAGATGCGCGCATTTGACAGCATCGAGTTCAGTCGCCACGACCATGCCGCTGTCTAACGTCCGAAGCGCTTCGGCGAAATACAGCGTGGACACGCCGCACGAGCTGCCGAGCTCGAGGATTCGAGCCGGTTTGTGCGCAAGCACCATGTTGTGTAGAAACCTTCCCGTTTCCTCCGAGACAGCCAACGATAGCGGTGTGCCTTGCGAGGATTCGAAATCTTCGCTGGATAGTCCTAGCGTTTCGAGAAACCTTCCGCGCAGTCGCGGCGCGAGCGCTTCGTATTCATCCGCGAGCGTCAGAAACTCCTCACTCGACCCATGGAACTGCGCGCGTGCGCGGGCTATCACTTCTCTCTGGCTCTGTTCGTGAAGCTGCCGCAGAAGAACTGTGGTTGATGAAGCCATGTGCGCTCCCTGACGAAATCGATAGTTCTGCTGACGCGTCTACCCGCCACCAGCAAAGCCGTGTATCGCTATGCCGTTCTGGCGAGCTTGATCGCGTGCTCGGGGCATGCCGTCACGCAAAGCCCGCACGAGCGGCAAGCGTGCGCGTTCGGTGTATAGGCGACTTTCATGCCATGCACGCGCAACTTGAAGCGATGCATCCAATCGAGGCTGCGGTAATCGACCTCATCGATGCACCGGATCTCAAACACATTCTCGGGGCAGACCTCCAGGCAATCGCCCTTGCCTTCGCAACGTTTCAGGTCGACAACCGGCGCAATCACGCCCGGTTGCTGCTTGCAGTCGCCGGCTGATTTCTCGCGCATGTTCAATCTCCCTCGCACCGATCGCGCCCCGATCGCCATGCCGTCTGGAAATGCTCCCGTTCTTCAGGCGTCATCGCTTCCCATTTGCGCCAGCGACGCCTTTCGCGCCAGCCACCGTGCCCGCGGAATCCGCCGAACAGGATGCGGCTTAATACGACCAAGCCCAAGGCATGCGCGAAGTCGATCGCACTGGCGCCCACGAATAGCGCCGGAATCACCCAATTCCAGAGGGTCATGACCACCCAGCCGAGCACGCCTATGGCGACCACCACAAGCAGCGCTTTCCCCGCGCATCTGATTCGAAATTTCATTAGTTAGCTTCTCTAAATATCCAGTTCGTCATACATGGCCTGCAGCCGGGCGCGCAGATGCAAGACGGCGTAGCGTTTGCGCGCGAGCAGCGTATTGAGCGTGGCGCCGCTTTCCGCCGCCATATCCTTGAAGGACCGCCCCTCCAGTTCGTGCGATAGACACTTCACGTTGATTCGGCGGAAATTCATCGAGCGCGTCCTGCAAGGCCTTGAGCAGCAGCGCGCGAGCGTAAATGGCCTCGGGACCCGCATCGTGCGCCGGTGGCGCCAGATCGAGGCGATATTCGCTGCCGGCCTCGTCGTCCCCCGGCAGATCCGGCAGCGGTTGTTGTTTCTTCTTGCTAAAGCGATCGATGATGCGGTTACGCGCGGCACGAAATAGCCACGCGCTCACCTGTTCGATCGGAGCCGGCAGCCGCTAGGCCTGCACAAATTCGGAGAACACATCCTGCAGGATGTCCTCGGCATTGTCCGGATTGCCTATTCGGCGCCGGATAAAATTGACGAGCCTGGTGCGCTCACGCACCACGGTCGCCGCGATGTCGCTGTCTCGGTCGGTCATCGAATGCGAGGGGGGTGGCGGTTCCATGCACCTGAAGACGTTTCAGGAACGCGAATATTGTGGCGAATGCAAAAAATCGCTCAGTGAACTGCCGGTTCGCTCGAAGCAGCGCGTAACAGGGTCGTGACCGTTACGCAAAGCGATGAAGTGGGGCCGTTTCTGTTGTGATGTCGTAGCATCCAGTCAACGCCTACGAGTCCTCTGCCCTTCGAGACATGGCCGCGTCAGTTTCGGCGAGACCAACATTGGCCGTTGTCAGCGTGCCTGGCCATTCGCTCTCCGCGCGATCGGTCGATCGGGCCTTGAACGGGCCAGAAACGGACTTTCGTACCGAGCGCGTTGATCGTTAGCAATCACGCGTGGGGCTTTGGGATCTGCCACTAACCCTGTCCGATTCACTCTTCTGTCACCTCGGCGCTCACCCGTTGGCTCATCTCTGCCCATTCGATGAGCGCTGCCATGGAGGGCCCGAGTGCCAAGCCAATTTCGCTAAGTGCGTATTCGACCTTCGGAGGCACTTGCGGGTAAAACGTACGCTCGACAATGCGGTCCTTTTCCAACTGCTTAAGCTGCTGGATGAGCATTTTTTGGCTTACGCCTTCGACCAGCCGCTCCAATTCAGAAAAGCGTAGCGGTCCTTTCGCGGCGAAAAGCTGACAAATGATGATGATCTTCCATTTCCCTTCCAGCACGCGCAGTGCCGCAGTAGTTGCGTTCGCCCACGCCAGGCGTTGCTGAGGGTCACCGCAATTCCACTCTCGCGTATCGGCCATACATCCCTCTTAGTAGGTTACTTACCTTTTGGTGTGTTCTTGTCGTAAGGTATGGTACTCCATAAAATGGTTGAACGTTATTGAACCGTTTTAAGATTAAGAGGGGCAAAGTATGGAAATAGGCGTCATAGGCATTGGCAACATTGGTGGCACTCTTTCACGCAAACTCAGCGCAGCGGGACACCGGGTCCGAGTTTCGAATTCCAGGGGTCCAGAAAGTGTGCAATCCTTCGCGACCGAGATTGGTGCAGTCGCAGTCGACACGCGCGGTGCCATCGCGGGGGCTGATTTAATCATCGTGTCGATCCCTTTTCCTGCTATTGCCACGCTTCCCCAGGGCCTGTTCGACAACGTCCCGCAGAACGTGCCGATCATCGATACGAGCAACTATTACCCTGGCCTGCGCGACCCGCATATTCCGGAGCTTGATGCTGGAGAGGTCGAGAGCCTGTGGGTCTCGAAGCATCTCGGTCGACCGGTGATCAAGGCGTTCAACAACATTCTTGCTCATTCGCTGGGCGAGCTTGGCCGCCCCGAAGGCTCTGCAGGGCGGCTGGCGGTCGCCGTCGCTGGCGACGCTCTCGCGTCAAAGAAGGTCGTGATGGACCTCGTGAACGTAATCGGGTTTGATCCAGTCGACTCAGGGACGCTAACAGACTCCTGGCGGCAGCAGCCGTCCACTCCGGGTTATTGCTGTGACTACGATGCCGAGACGATGCGAAGAGCTCTGGCGGCCGCTGTCGAGGGCGAGGCCCCGAAGAAACGCGATCAGCTCCCCGGCCTCTGGGCAACGTCACTTGGGGCCAACCCGAGCCATGCCGACATCGTTGCGTTGAACCGCTCCTTGAATCCGCTCGATTGATTAGAGCGATTCCGGCGACCCTGCGATACGCACCCCTCGGAGAGCAAACCAATGAAAGCTGTAAGACTTGTCGCTACGGGCCATCAAACAAGCCTGCGACTGCACGACGAATCTGTGCCAAACCCCGGTCGCCAAGAGGTGCTGATCAGGGTTTATGCCGCTTCGCTGAATTCCCGCGACCAGGCTGTATTGAACGGCCCGTATGACGCGGTGACAAAGAAAAACGGTATTCCCTTGTCGGATGGCGCTGGTGAGGTCGTGGCAATCGGGGAAGATGTCACACGAGTCAAGATTGGCGACCGCGTCGCCGCAAACTGCTCCGTACACTGGATCGGGGGTTCCTTTGTTCCAGACTATGCGTCGGGCAGCGTCGGATTCGCCTTGGACGGGATGCTGGCTGAATACGCGCTGCTGCATGAAAACGCATTCGTCCACCTCCCGGCCTACATGTCCTATGTAGAAGCCGCCTGCCTGCCGTGCGCGGCGGTCGCGGCCTGGTCGTCTCTCAATCTCAATACGCCGCTCCAGCCGGGTCAGACGGTGCTAACCCAAGGCACGGGGGGCGTTGCACTGTTTTCGCTCCAGATCGCGCGGATGTTTGGCGCCCGCGTTTTGGCGATCACCTCGTCGGACGAGAAGGCCGAGAAACTGAAGGCGTTAGGCGCTGAATCAGTTGTGAACTACACCAGATTCCCCGATTGGGAGCGCCAAATCCTGGCGCTCACCGACGGACGGGGCGTAGACAAGGTTATCGACGTCGTCGGGGGAGAGACTATCGTAAAGTCCGCCGCATCGACCAGGATCCGTGGGGAAATCGTCATGGCCGGGGCGCTAGGTGGCCTTGGTGGTGGCCTCCCGGTCGTTGACGTACTCTACCGATCACTCGTCATAGCCAGTGCGACCATCGGCCCCCGCGCGAATTTCGAAGCACTGCTCCAGGCGATGACCATGCATCAAGTACGGCCGGTTATCGATCGGATCTATCCACTGGCGGAATATGGTGAAGCATATCGACGGCTTGAGAGCAGGAAACATGTAGGGAAGGTGGTCATCGATGTCGTGAACTGACGTTTCTAGAACCCCGATCCGTCCGAGTCTCCGATCCTGCAGCGAGCCTATGCACTGGCAGCAAGCTGCCAGTGCAACCAGTATCAGCGAAAGCGGAACGGACCTCTATATCGGGTCGGCTAAGGCCGACCGCATCGGTGGCAGAGGTGGGGCCACGAACAGTCAGTAGCAACCGTTGCTTTGCTCACCTAGAGCGTCGGTTCCGCCCCCAACAAGAGACCCTCTCGGCACATACGCGATGACACATGCGGAGCCCACTTCAGTTGTGGAAAGCGAATCGGTCAAGTGGGACGTAGCGCGCGATTCAGGTCGTCGAGCAAGCGTTCGATCGCCACGCTATTGGGCTTGTAGTACACCCAGTTTTTGATTTTCTTCGAAGTCACCAGGTCTGCCGCTGCCAGCGCCTGCATATGCGTGGTGACAGTGGGCTGACTGAGACCCGCCTTCTCGGTGATGAAACTGACACACACTCCGTCCCTCACAAGGTCGGCGTCCCGCTGCGGCGGAAAGTGCTTTTCCGGCTCGGTGAGCCAGATGAGTATCGTCAGCCGGTGGCGATTCGAGAGTGCATGCAGCGCGTCCTGCAGCTGGCTCTCATCGAGGTTGTCCATTTTCGACATTGCTCAGATTTTCCTTGACGGGACCAATCTATATTGTACGCTAGCTATATAGCTATTTATCGATATAGGTCGACTATGGCGACGAACGCAATGACTTCCGCAAGAACTCAGTCGATCGTGCGCACGATCAGCGTTGCCGTCGTCTTCACGCTGTTCGTGGCGGTCGTGTTCGGTTTTGGGCTCTATCTTTTTGCGCTGGTCGTGCCAGTGATGCGGCAGAGTTTCGGGTTCGACTATACGGCGATTGGCATCGTAACTGGGGGAGCCCAGACTGCGTATCTTGTTGCGGCGCTAGTTTGTCCGCGCCTCGCAGCCCGCTTCGGCGAGGGACAGGTCATTGTGGGCGCTGTCACTGTGGCAGCCTTGCTTTTGCTACTGTTCGCGAGAGTCCAGAGCGTAATGTCGGTCGGACTCGTTCTCGCCGGACTTGGCGCGACGGCGGCTTTCATGATGGTCCCGAGCGTCGGTGCAATCGCCGGGACAGTCCCTTTCGGGTACCGGTCCCGCGTCAATGGTCTGGTTTCGAGCGGCACGGCCTATGGGCAATTCGCGAATGGCGCTCTGGTGTCGCGGATGCTACCAGGATACAGCTGGCACTCGATATGGATTGTGGCGGCGTCGGCCTCGCTCGTCATTGCGCTTGTGGGACTGCTTGCGCTTCGCCGCTTCGCTCCACAGGTTTTCAGCCGCAAGGCGCCAAAGCGCGCCGAAGGTCGCCACGCGTCCGGCGACCGGTGGCGATTGATGACTCGCCCCAACCTGACGGTCTGGATACTGCTCGCGTTGAGCGGAATGGCTTGCGGGCCGTGGCAAAACTACCTGTCGAGCTTTCTGGCCGATGAACAGGGGCATTCCCTGGAAACCATCGGACAAGTCTGGTCGACGATTGGCGTGGTTGGACTGTTCAGCGGATTTGCGGCGGGGATGGCTGCCGACAAGGCAGGGGTGCGGATCGCGCTCGCATTCTCCTTCACTGCACTCGCCGGCTCCGGTCTCCTGATCGCTTTCCATTCCGAAGCATGGCAATTGCGAGCGGCCGCCGTGTGTTTCGGTCTCTCGTTCTATGCGATTTACGGACTGATCCCCGCGTATATCAGCAAGACTATGGACCCTTGCTCGGCAACCACGGTGTTTGGTGTTGCCAACGTCTTTCTCGGTCTTGGAACGACATTGGGCAACGTGATGGGGGGCAACTTCGTAGGCTGGTTTGGTTCGCTCAAGGACGTTTTTATCACCGCGTCGGCGCTTGCATGCGTGGCGATGATACTCACGGCGACGCTCCGTGATGAACGAGCGGTTATCTCCTGATACACCGTTTGCACGGCCAATCTGCGCCCCGCCCGACGGATAAGCGGCCGTTGGTCCCCGGAAGTCGCCGTCCACCGAGCGCCTGCCTGCTGGACCCTCCGGCTCGCTTTCCGTCGATCGCACCGTGAAACGGCATGAGACGGTGGTCGGCCTTGAAGCGTCAGTCACAGAATGGTTCGGCCGGACATTCAAACGTCAGCGGCAGCCGGAAAGCGGTCACCCATTCGCCTTTGCAGAGCTGGTACGGAATAGTCCATCGGTCGCCCGCCGCACAAGACATTGCGCCTTTTTGTTACGTTTTTGCGACAGTCTTTTTTTTTCGTTTCTTGAGTTTGCGGGAGGTGCCGTATCCTCCGGCGCGCAGTAACGAGTAAACCAATCCAAAAGATACTCAGGGACACTAAATTACAGATGAAGAACAGCACCATCAAGGCAACGGTTATCGCTGTTGCCGCTTTCGCCGCATCCTCGGCAGCAATGGCACAGTCGTCGGTCACCCTGTACGGCATGCTGGACGCAGGTATCAGCTACACCTCGAACGTTAATGGCCACTCGGAAGTCGCCCTCGTTGGCGGTGCCTCGGGTTCGAACAAGTGGGGCCTCCAGGGTCAGGAAGACCTCGGCGGCGGCCTCAAGGCGGTCTTCAAGCTCGAAAATGGTTTCAACATCGCCAGCGGTGGCATCGGCGGCCAGGGCCCCATTGGCTCCTCGCGTTCGCTGTTCAACCGCCAGGCCTACGTAGGCCTCACGTCGGACCAGTACGGTACCCTGCGTATGGGTCGCCAGATCGACGCCGTGACGGAAATGGTTCAAGGCCTGACGGGCGACGCCGTTTCGGCTTCGACATTCTCGACCCCGGGCGACGTGGACAACAACGACAACACGACGAACCAGAACAACGCCGTAAAGTACATTTCGCCTATCTTCAAGGGCTTCCAGGCTGAAGGCGCGTACTCGTTCGGCGGCGTTGCCGGTGCTATGGGTTCGGGTCAATCGTGGTCGGTGGCTGCGGACTACGCTCAAGGTGGTCTGACGGTCGCTGGCGGCTACTTCCATGCCGCAAACCAGGGTGAGAACGGCTGGCAGAACGCAACGGCGCAACCGTCGTTCGGCGGTGCGCTGGGCTATCCGAGTTCGGGTTACTACGGTGGCAATGCGTTCAAGAGCGCGGGCATCGCTCAAATCGCTGGCCAATACCAGTTTGGTCCGTACACGGCTGGCCTGCGGTACTCGAACGCTCAATACGAAGGCAACGATGGCCAGGCATCGATCCACTTCAACGTAGTCGGTGCCCTTCTGCAGTACCAGGCAACCCCGGCGCTGTCGCTGGCTGCTGGATACACGTACGTCTACGGTTCGGCAGCCACGCCTGCGCAAGCCGCTGAGGGCCGCACGATGGCTTCGATCAACCAGGCGTCGCTGGGTGCTACGTACGCGCTGTCGAAGCTTACCTCGGTATACGTGATGGGTGCCTACGTTCACGCTCAGGGCGCTCAGGCTTCGGCTGCTGACTTCGGCAACACGGCATCGGGCGGCAACCAGGTTCAAGCCAACATTGGCATGTACCACAGGTTCTAATAGCAGGTTCAGAAGCCCGGGGTAGTGGACGCATTACCCCTGGCCAAGAAAAGCCGCGCTCGTCAATTGCACCCCAAAAGTTGGACATTGGTCCAGGTTTTGGGGTGTTTTTCGTGGCTATGCATCTCAAGCCGTTAAGCTTGCGAGGGATATTGCCGCGAGAGAATTGAATTTGTCGCGAGTGGAAGCAATTGTACGGCCTCCTAACATCGGATCGATGCGAGTTATGGAGCCGGACAGCTTCGTGGCGTTTGGCGAGCCAGCAGGGACATGCATTTTCATCGCGAGTGGCATGACGTCGCGTATTTCGAATGCCATCTCGACGAGCCGGGAGCGCCGCCTGCAACAGGTACTCACTTCACGCGGGCTCCGTAATCCATGAATTTAAGCGCAATATCCGGAGTGTTGAGCGCGGGCCACATCAGCCATAGTTGGGCTTCCTCACTCAGGAGTCGACATGCTGCGCTTATACGACTATCTGCCCTCCCAGAACGCCTGGAAGATCCGGGTTCTGTTTCGCCTTCTCGGCGTTCCCTACACGACCCAAGAGATCTCCATCTTCGAGGGAGCGGGGCAGACCGACGCCTTCCTCAAACTCAACCCCTCAGGCGCCGTGCCTGCGCTCGAACTGGAAGACGGCCGCGCTCTGTCCGAGTCGAATGCGATCCTTCAGTTTCTGGCTGACGGGACCGATTTCCTGCCATCTGACCGCTTCGGGCGCGCCAAGGTTGCTCAATGGCTCAGCTTCGAGCAGTACTACATCGAATCGGTCATCGGCTCCTTGCGTTTCTGGACATTGACGGGGCGGTTGAAGCGTAACGCTGCGATGGTCCCAGCCAAACAGGATACCGCCACGAAGGCGCTGCGAGCCCTCGATCGGTCTCTGGCGGACGCGACCTTCCTGGTCGGTGATCGCCTGTCCATTGCCGACATATCGGTCTACGCATACACGCACCTCGCAGGCGATGTCGGTATCGACCTGCCAGCCTATCCTGCGCTCGCTGCCTGGCTGTCGCGCGTCGCTGCCGAGATTGGTCCCAACAATCCCGTGCATCCTTACACCATCGATCCGCACGCCATCGTACGTGATTAAAAGGCGCTCGAAGTTACACCCGCGGTCGCGTGCATAGCAAACAATGCCTTTATATGCCATCGAAGCACCGGCGCCGACCCGCAAAACGCCGATCTGCGCAGAAGACGCTGCTTCTGGTGAAAACGGCACGACATCGCCTTGACTCGTGGGCGAACGTCCGCATTGGAGAATGTCGAGAGGCCGCAACGGATCGATATGCCCTATTCGCTTTCACACTGAGCCGACGTTCCCAGAGCGTCCGTTGGCTGCAGGCAGACCCCAATCAGCCGATAGTTTCGCTGCTTCTGGAACTACTGGCTATTCCAGGCGCATTTCCGCGGGCTCTACGAGGAACGCCGATATTGCCGAGCGCAGCTTCTGCGCCTGTTCATTCAGGCTTTCGGACGTTTGCGCAATCTTCTTCACATGATCGACGTTGCCTGCCAGCGCGGCGTCCATTTCATCGACGCCCCGGCTAAACTGATTGACGTCACCGCTCTGCGCATCGCTCGCGGAGCTTACCTGTTCGATCAATCTGGCCACGCTACCCACTGTTTCGACGACATGTTCCATGGCCTGGCCAGCGCGTCTGGCGAGCACCGCGCCTTGATAGACCTTCCCCAGCGAATCGACGATGAGGCGCCTGACGTCAGAGGCGGCATTGGCGCTCCTCTACGCAAGCGTACGCACTTCGGATGCCACCACAGCGAATCCGCGACCGCTCGTTCCCGCGCGCGCCGCTTCAACAGCCGCGTTGAGCGCGAGAATATTGGTCTGAAACGCGATGCCTTCTATGGTTGCGATCATGTCCCCCATGCGCTGAACGGCGGTTCGATCTCGCTCATATTGCTTACCACTTCGCTAACGGCTTTCCCGCTCTGATGAGCAACCGCCGAGCTCTCTCTCGCGAGACTATTTGCCGCAGCGGTGTAGAGCACCAGCGCCGACGCGGTAAGCACCGAGGGCAGCCCGATCCACGCGACTGCACCGCCGTGAAGGTATTCTCTGCCAGCAAACAGGAAATGACGAACAGCCCCAGATCACGACGATCATGAGTTTGTCGGCTCTGGCGTAAAGCGAACGTAATGACGCGCCCGTTGATTCCATGATGTCTCCCGATGCGTGTGCAGGAATATGGAAAAGGTCGTGCGCCGTGACTGCTTTGAGCCGCCCGCAACCACCATGGGCGGCCTGCGTTGCGATAACTGAGGCTATCGATCAGCGCGCATTGCATTCGCCGTGCCGCATTCGGCCGAGTCCGTTGAGGCCTATTCAATGGGCGAACCGCGACCACCTCTTCCATCCGGCTCGAGAACCCTCTGTTTTGTTGCGTACGCAACGACATCTAGGTTTTCTTTGAATGGAATATGTATGCCGCGGTCGAAGCCGCGCGAGCCGGCGAACAGGGCCGGGGATTCGCAGTGGTCGCAGCTGAAGTGCGCGCGTTGGCGCAGCGCAGCGCCAGTGCGGCGAAAGAGATCAAGGAGCTAATCGACGTGTCGGTCGAGCGGGTCAATGCCGGTGCGAAACAGGTTGGCGAGGCAGGGCTGACGATCGGAGAAGTCGTGCGTTCCGTGCAACGCGTAACTGACCTGATGGGCGAGATCGCGGCGGCATCACGCGAACAGCATACGGGTATCGAGCAGGTCAATCAGGCAGTAGTTCAAATGGAACCCGCCATCAGGAAACTCCCCCGACATCGCAAAATGAAAGGTAAATAAAGGGCTATAGAAAGGTACAGCGCGTCCTCGACGTAGCGCACCTTGAGCAACAACACCGGTAAAACTGCCCATTTTGCCAGCCTGCTTTCGACGCGCGGGTCAGCATGTGAGTAGAGAGCCATCTCATGTATCGAAGCATCTGCGTCGCACCTTGCTTGCAAACGCAACGAGACAATGGCGGCCCTTTACAACCTTCACCTATCTGTCATGCAAGACTCGTAATCTGTATAGCGAACTGGCGGCGTAACCCCACAGGCATTGAGTGCCACGATGCACCCGGCCCCGACTGCACACCATAACGGCCAGCAACACACACCGATTCCGAGTCCGATTTTCTGAGCGTTCCTGCCATGTCGAGACACATGATGAACGAGATCGAACACGGCGGCGGCAACCCATCAACACTGTGTCAGCACGCCCACCGCGCCTTCTTGTGTCATTTGGCCGGCATATCCGGTGCTTTGCCTGTCTTCGATAGATGCATTGATCCGGACTTCACGCGGCGTCGCTTCGCAAGCGTATGCCTGTGTCGCCCTCCGACTTGATCTTTGCTGTGACACAATCAATTAGTATGCCAAAGCAACTGTGATCGTCTTGTGAAAATAATTGACGACGTAACAAAGAACGATTCGTATTCTGAATATCCACGCTCAAAACATGTCATTCGATTGACATTCGAAACTGACTAAATGTTACCGGGCTGAAAGCGCCGGGATGGCGCCACTGCAATACATCCCACCTGGTCCAATCACTTGCACGTCTCCGCAATCAGGGGCAACAGACCTGACAAATGATTCCGTTTGAATCGAATTTGGCTTTTCTGTTTTGATTATCTGGAGAGAACCAAAATGAATCGTAACGTCGTTCAATCTGGCTTAGCATTAGGATTACTGACTAGCTGCCTTGCATTTGCAGCACCGCCGCAGGGCAACATGGAACTTCTGCCAACGGGCCAGTTCATCTCCCCGAGAGCCATTCCGGGTGCTGTGCAGCAGTTGCTCAACCCGCAACTCGCGGCAAAGCCGACCCAGGTCGTCAGCGGCGCCATCCGGTCGCAACTCAGCCCGGACGGTAACACGCTGGCCGTGATTACGGCAGGCTACAATACCGTCTACACGGGCGCCAGCAACAGCACGCTCGACAAAACTGCCTCGACTCAGTACATCTTCATCTACGACGTGTCGGGCGCCAACAAGGCCAACCCGAAGTTTGTCCAGGCCATTCACCAGAACAACGCGTTCGATGGTCTCGTCTGGAATGGAAACCAGACCCTGTACGGCACTGGCGGCGCTGACGACGCGGTCTACGTGTACAGCCGTCCGTCCGCTCTTGCGTCGGCCCAATGGTCGCAGACCGCAGCCATCGCCCTGAATCACAGCAAGGGTATCGGCAACGGTGTGAAGCCGAACGCCGGTGGTCTCGCCCTTTCCGGCAATGGCAGGATCCTCGTCGTTGCCAACAACTACAACGACTCGATCACCATCATCGACACGACGACGAACACGGTCACGTCGGAATATGATCTGCGTCCGTTCAACACGTCGGGCACGCAAGGCGTTGCAGGTGGCGAATACCCGTGGGCCGTTTCACTGAAATCCGACGACACCGCTTTCATCTCGTCGGTGCGGGACCGTGAAGTCGTGGTGCTGAACCTGTCGAACCCGGCCGCACCGCAATTCATCACCCGCATCCCGGTGAAAGGCAATGCTTATGGCATGACCCTCTCGCCGGATCAGTCGAAGCTCTACGTCGCGGTGGCGAACACCGACCAGGTCGCGGTCATCAATACCGCCAGCCACAGGGTCGAGAGGACGATCGACATCGCCAGCCAGTCCGGCGACGGCGACGATCAGGGCCACAGCAACAACAAGAAGTACAGCGGCCGTGACACGGTGAACGTAACCGTATCGCGCGACGGCAGAACCCTGTATGCGGTCAACAACGGCGACAACTCGATCGCCGTGATCTCGCTCGACGGCGACGAAGGCTACCACGTCACCGGCCTGATCCCGACCGCCTATGCGCCCAAGGACATCACGCTGAGCGCCGACGGGTCGCAGATGTACATCATCAACGGCAAGTCGAACACCGGCCCGAACCCGCTGTACACCTCGGGTACCTCGGCGCAGTACCAGTTTGGTCTCGAGCAGAGCAGCCTCGTGAGCGCACCGGTCCCGAGGGGCGACGCGCTTGCCCGGCTGACCAGCCAGGTCGCTGAAAACAATCACTACTCGGTGAGAGAGTCGGAAAGCGATCGCCAGACGATGCATTTCCTGCGTGATCACATCAAGCACGTGATCTATGTCGTCAAGGAAAATCGCACCTTCGACCAGATTCTCGGCGACCTTGGCAACGGCTCGAACGGCGATCCCTCGCTGACCATGTACGGCAAGTCGACCACGCCGAACTTCCACAATATCGCTGGGAACTTCGTCACGATCGACAACTTCGCCGATCCGGGCGACGGTTCGATGGACGGCTGGTCGTGGGTGCAGCATGCGCACGTCACGCCGACCGAGGAGGTTTCGCAGCAGGAGAACTACGCTGGCGTGAGTCGCGGCATGTCGTATGAATCCGAAGGCGCCAATCGCGGTCTGCCGGTTGGCCTCGCCACGACCGCCATGCGCGACGCCGCCTCGGGCGGCGCCTACTCCACGGTGACGTCGTCGTTGCCGGGCGGCACGGCCAACGCGCTGCCGGGGATCGCCGATATCTCGGTGCCGGATGCCCCGTTCGGCTACCAGAAAGCGAGCATCTACGATGCGGTGCTGCAAGCCGGCGGGACGGTCCGCAACTACGGCGGCATGGTCAACAACACCGGCTCGATCGGTACGATCGCCAGCCCCCTCCTCACCCCGTTTGCCTCCGGCAATATTCAGGTCTACCCGCTCAAGCCGTCGCTCGTCACCCTGACGGACCCGTACTACCGCGGTTTCGACCAGGCCTATCCGGACACGTTCCGCGAACTCGAATGGAACCGCGAGTTCCAGCAGTACGTCGCGAACGGCCATCTCCCGTCGTTTGAGTTCGTCCGCATGGGTTCCGATCACACCGGCAGCTATGCGCAGAACGTCGGCCAGATGGGCACGGCTGAACAGGAGCAAGCGGATAACGACTTCGCGGTCGGCAAGCTCATCGAGACGGTCGCGCACAGCCCGTACGCGAAGAGCACACTGATCGTGGTGGTCGAAGACGATTCGCAGGCCGGCTCCGATCACGTCGATTCGCACCGCGCTCCGGCCTATGTCGTCGGCGCGTATGTGAAGAAGAACGCCGTGGTCAGCACCGCATACAGCCAGGTCAACGCGGTCCGCACCATGGAAGACGTGCTCAGCACCCAGCACATCGACCTGAACACGGCGTACGCGCAACCGATGGCCGATGTCTTCGACACCGGGTCGGATGGTTCGTGGACCTACACCGCCGTTGCGTCGACGATTCTGAAGGGTACGAATGTGGGCAACGTGGCGACCGGCCCGACCTCGGGCGGCAACGATGGCAACCAGTATGCACAGGGCCCGGACATTCATCCGCTGCATGACGCGACCTACTGGGCGAACACGACGAAGGGCTTCGACTTCTCCAAGGAAGATCGCGTCCCGCCGGAGTTGTTCAACCGGGTACTGTGGGCGGGCGTAATGGGTAACAAGCCGTATCCGGCTCCGCACTCGGTCTATACGAAGCCCACGACCGATGGCGCGAAGACGGTCGCTGCTGCCGCCGACGATGACGATTGAGCGAATCATGTCGTCCGGGCGTTGCGTTGACGGGGTCGCAACGCCCGTTGCGCCAGGCACACATTAGCTGGCATCGGCGGGCGGCTGTCCACAGGGGCAGCCGCCCGCTGACATCGATGCTCTGCGCAGACGTTCGTTAAAGCGAACCGCTTGAACCGGATCTACCGCATGCAGATTTCGCTTCCTTTTATTGCCGATCGCGAGCCGGCATCGCCCGACAGACTGAATGTCCGCGCAACGAGCGCCAGTGTTGTCGTCGCTGCCATTCACGCGGTGCTACTCGCGGTGGTGCTGAGCGGCCGCAACGATCCTGTGCCGCCTCCCGCCGAGCCGCGCACGATCACGGCAGAACTGCTGAGTCCCGCACCGGTTACGGCACCCGCCGTCGTCCAGTCGCCTCCTCCTCAGCTCGAGCACCGTGCGACATCCGTCGACATTGCGAAGCCAAAGGCGCAGCCGCAAAATATAAGGAAAACAAATCATGTGACGACGCTGCATGAAACCATGGTCCCATCGCCGCGCAGGCTTACCGCAACCGAACCCGTCGCGGCACAGCCAGCCGCTCCTCCCTCCTCGAGACCAGCAGAGCCCGTGGCCGCGGCCGCCGCATCGTCGCCCGATGCCGTCTCCGCCCGCCCAACAATCGCACTGGCCGCTCCGCAGGACATCTCGCATCTGCACTGCAGCATTGCACAGCCGCCCTACCCGCCGCTCTCGCTACGACGAGGCGAAACAGGTTCTGTGATGGTGAAATTCATCGTGGGACTGACGGGCCAGCCTGAATCCGTGGAACTGAAAAGCGGCAGCGGCCACAGCCGCCTCGACGAAGCGGCACTTGCCGCCGTGCGCGACAGCACGTGCCAGCCGTATCTCGAGAACGGTACGCCGCGCCGTGTGCCGACGTCTGTTCCTTTCGTGTTCGCCCTGAACAACTAGCGCGGACGTTTATAGGGAACCCGCCATGCAAAACTATGGTATTTCGCACTTCCTGGCAGCCGGAGACTTCGTGACGCGCGGCATCGCGCTCGCACTGCTGGTCATGTCGGTGCTCTCGTGGAGCGTGATGATCGTCAAGGGCTGGAATGTCATCCGACTCAGGCGACTGGTCCGTGACATCGATCAAACAGTTGGACAACTCGACGATTTCACGGACTGGGCAATGCAATCGGAAAGCCGCACGACCACGGCGCGAGAGAACCCGTTTCTCGCACTCGCGCTGGCCGGCAAGGAGGCAGCCGATCATCATCGCAGCGCGCAACCGCTCTTGCGCGAACGCATGGACGTATCGGACTGGATAACGCGCTGCCTGAAAGACACGATGGACGAGAGCGTCGCCCGAATGCAGGGCGGCCTTTCCATCCTGGCATCGATTGGCAGCACCGCGCCGTTCGTCGGGTTGCTGGGTACGGTGTGGGGCATCTATCACGCCATGCTGGCGGTTGGCGCGACTGGCGAGTCGTCGATCGACCAGGTCGCGGGCCCCGTCGGCGAAGCGCTGATCATGACGGCGTTCGGCCTCTTCGTCGCCATTCCCGCTGTGCTGGGCTACAACGCGCTGACGCGCGCAAACAAGGCGCTCGCCGGAAAGCTGAGGCGGTTCGCGCATCGGCTTCACGCGTACTTCGTGACCGGCTCGAGCCTCTCGCCGGCGGTCCACGACAGCGGCCTGCGGCTCGCCACCGGTAGCGACTGACTTCGAGATACGGCAATGGCCATCACCCCATTTACTGACGACGAAGACGATGGTCTGATGGGCGAAATCAACATGACGCCGCTCGTCGACGTCATGCTCGTCTTGCTGATCGTCTTCATGGTGACGATCCCTGCGCTGCGCCATGCGGTGAAAATTGAACTGCCACACGCAAGCAGCCAGAAGGAGAACGTGAAGGCGGCGCAGGTCAATGTGTCGATCGAGGCCAATGGTACCGTGCTATGGGACGGACAGCCAGTAGGACCCAACGCGTTGCGCGCGAAGATCGCCGCGGCGGCACACGAGAATCCTCCGCCGGAGCTGCATCTTGGCGCAGATCGCAAAGTGGCCTACGAAGCGGTGGCACAGGTGATGTCTGCTGCCTATGCAGGTGGCCTGACGAAGATTGGCTTCGTCACCGAGCCAAAACAATAGACTGTTGCCTCGCTAACCTGCTTCGAGGTAGCGGGTGTGCCGTTCAGACAACGGCCCCCCGTTGTCTATTTGCTGCTTACATATGCAAGTCATTTGCATTCAAGACTATAGGGGGCGATGAATTATCTAAAATCCCCATAACAGGATGACGTTAATGAAATCGTCCCCATCCAGAATCGCAATCGCTGTATCGGTTGCGTTTTCGACGCTGTCGATTTCCAGCGCGGCGAAAGCTCAACAGGCCCAACAAACTCAAACGCCATCCACACTGGATACGGTCGTTGTCCGCGCAACCAGACCGGCGACCGCGCCCGACAACGTCAACGATCCTGACCAGACTGCAGACGTCAGCAAGACCGGAACCCCGATCGGCGACCTGCCCATGACCGTGCAGGAAATCCCCAGCGGGCTGCTCAAGGAGCAAGGCGCCACGAAGCTTCAGCAGAGCCTCAGCAACGCCACCGGTGTGAATTCAGGCGGACCGGATGCCAAGGGCTTCTTCGATCACTTCATGATCCGCGGCCTCCAGGCCCAGATTTACACCGACGGGTTTTCCGACGGAGATCAGGTCAACGGCGTTTCGCATTCGCTGAACGGCGTCGAACGCATCGAGGTTCTCGAAGGACCGGGTTCGTCACTCTTTGGCAGCGGGCCGCCGGGCGGCACGATCAATATCGTCCATTACACGCCGTCTCCCACGCTCCAATACGGAGGCAGCGTCCAGGCCGGTTCATTCGGCACGGTCTGGGGCAGCGCATATGTCACGGGGTCGACCGGCCTCTCCGGTTTGAACTATCGCGTCGACGCGACGGGTGCAAGATCGGACGGTTACCGCAGCTTGTCATACTGGGACAAGGAGATCCGTCCTGCAGTCGAGTGGAAACTCGGCGACCACAAGATCGACTTTTCGCTCGAGGCGCAAGACTCACGCTCGACGCCAGATTCATACGGCATCATTTATTACAACGGCAGCCCCATCCGGAACGTTCCGTTCGACGCAAAGTATTCGACGCCGTTCGCCTATGCGCGCGCAAGCTACGTTCGCCCGACCCTCACCGACGAGTGGAAGGTCAACGACGTGCTAACGATCAACAACCGGCTGTCGTTCCTGCACCACTCCCTGGAGTTCTTTGGCAATGGGGATAGTTCGAAGACGAAGGTGGTCGGCAACGAGGTCGTCAACCGGCAGTTGCGTCAGCAGAACGATTCGGACAATACGCTAGACTATCAGCTCGAACCGGTGTGGAAGTTCGCAACGGGCAGCGTCAAGCACACGCTGCTGACCGGCTTCGAGTACCAGCATCAGACTATCAATACCGATCGCTCCACGGCGGACCTTCCGAATATCGAAGATGTGTTCGCGCCAGTGCCGCCCGAAACTTCGATTGCGAGCCTGCATTTCCTTTGTGATGCGAAGCATTCCTGCGACAACGATCATCTGGTTGCGAACTTCTACAGCCTGTACGCCACCGATCAGGTGGATGCGACCAGCAAGCTGAAGATTCGCGCCGGTGTGCGAAAGGACTGGTGGCAAACTTCGCTGACACCGAATATCACAGTGCCTGGCCGGGTGGACAACGAAGGCGTACCGATACTCGCGGGCAATACCTACTCGCGCAATGATGCGCCGGTGAGCTGGAATATCGGCGCGCTTTACAAGCTCACGCCGTGGATGTCGCCGTATTTCGGCATCTCGAAGAGCTATCTGACGAACTTCAACTCGGAGAACACGCAGACGGGCATCGGCGCGCCTGAATCGGCGCTGCAGTACGAGGTAGGCGTCAAGTTTTCATTGCTCGACGGCCAATATGTGCTGAACACGGCGCTCTTCGACGTATCGCGCGACAACGTGGCGACACCGACGACCGTCAACAATATCGAAACCGTCGTGTACGACAGCCAGCGCACACAGGGTGGCGAGGCGTCTCTCGATGCGGGCATCACGGATAGCTGGCACGTGATCGCCAATTTCACGGCGCAGCACGCCTATGTCACGAGCAATCCCCAAGGGATAACGGCGGTCGGCCACCGCCCGCAGGACGTGCCCGCGTTCATGGCGAATCTGTGGTCTACCTACACATTCGCGATCGCGGGACATCCCGGATTTCATGTCGGAGCGGGCATCAATTACATGAGCAAGGTGTACAGCGACATCTCGAACATCAATTCGGTGCCGTCCTATGTCATCGCCAATGCGGCGATCGGCTATCAGGCGAATCACTGGGGCGTGGATCTCAATGTCCACAATCTGACTAACCGGCGCTACTTCATCGCTGCCAATGAGGCCGGCGCCTATCTTGGCGAGCCCCTTAGCGCGTACGTTACCCTGCACGCAGATTTTTGAGGGACATCTACGCCAGCGGCGGGGACCCATTACGACTGCCTCCTCGTACGATGGGTTAGCTGTTCACGCAGAAGCCCAAGCGCCGCCGACGCAGTTCGTAGTGCAAGTAGCAGGTACACGGCGTTCCGCCGCTATTGACTGGCTCCCTGCCCAATCCCCGCCTTTTTTTGCGCGTTCTGAAGATCCTGCGGATAGTTCTGATCATTGGCGCGGCCGGGTTGATAGCCCGCAGCCTCAAGCTTCTTCAATTCGGCGTTCTTTTTCGCCCGAGCTTCCTTTCGGGCCTGCTTGCGCTCGGCTTTGGTTGGCTTTGCAGACGACGCGCCCCCCATCGCTGCGGCATTTGCTGCACCCGAAGCGTCGTTCTGCGCGAAGCTTGGTGTGACTGCACCAATCCCGAACGATGCCGCGACGAGCAGCACCGATATTTGTCTGGCGATACGCATTTTCTCCCTCCTGTTCCCGGTTGATTGATGGAGTTGGCTCAATGGGAAATACCAAGTATAGGACAGTGAATATCGCGCGAGGCCGGGACGCATCCAGGGAATGCTTCGGACACGCGGCAGTGTTCATCACTTCTCCAATCCGGGCGAAGTCCCCGCTCGCGCGCTCGTGGTGTTTTCTCCCGCCAACATCGGACCTGACTATTTTCGCGAGGCGGCCGCGGCGTTGGGCGCGGGCGGCCCACCGAACATGGACATGATGAAGGCCGTGATGAAGCGCCACGGGATCGAACTGGCATCTTGAGTATTGCGAGGACGGCGCCGTGAACAGTTGCTTGCGCAACCAGCCATGCGCACGGAACGAGCACGCGATCGCCCGGCGCGATGGGATTAATCAGCACCGCGCCGGCCTGAACGCACGCTGTTCGGCTACTCACTCACGCACGTCCACCCATGCCTCGCATGCGCCTTGCGAAATGGGCTCGCTCCGCGTCGTCCATCAGCGCCAGAAACTGGTCCCCTTCCATATGAACCAGTTCTTCGTGATCGCCCGCCTCGAAGTAAACGTCCGGTTGGCCGGCCAGGTTCGTCTCGAGGTAGGTTTTCATTCCATACGCTGCGCAGATCGGTGGCAGCGCCCCTGCATCGCAGTCCTTGAACAGCTCGCGCAGTTCGTCTTCCGTAGCAAGACCGAGCCTGCGCCCTGTCTTGTTCCAAAGCTCGGACAATTGCACGGCATAGGTTGAGGGCAGCACGACGGCCACATAGCCGTGCTCGTCCTCGAGCAGCACCGTTTTTGCAAGACGGTCGCCGGGAATGTGCGCCGCAGCAGCGCTTTCCATGCTCGAATGACTGTACGGATGGCGCACGATTTCGTAACGCGAGCCCTTGCTGCGCAGGCGCTCCTGCAAAGTGGTCGACATCGACATGGCACACCTCCTGTCGAATGCGTAGAAAAAACCAGCCTTCACTAATCCTTTCAGAATAGTTCACTCGCGCGCAAATAGCACGCCGGCACCGCCGCCGTGAATCTGCTTTACAAAGATCCGGCAGCAGGACTCCACGTTGTCGCCGGGGAGTGGCGCGAACCCGCCTTTCTCACTGGGGTTGGGACTGGTGGCACTCCGTGTTGAACCAATAGTCGACCAGACGCTGCGCCGCCTGTAGATCGTCTGGGTAGTATGGGTCGTCGTACCAGGGTGACGGGTTGTAGCCCGCTTTCCTCAGGGCCGTCAGTTCGCTTTGGTGTTGCGCCATCGTCGGAGGCGCGTTGCTTCTGAGCGCGGCCAGGTCACGGCACTCCGTTGGGCTCAGATGTGGCCCGCTTTGTGGCGCGCCGCCGACGGCGCATCCAGCCAGCAGGAGCGCCAGCGCGGTCAGCGTCGGGGCGATTTTCAGGAGGCTCTTCATGGCGCATCTCCACGCGTCTGATCGGTGCAGCGCAACCCGGGCTTCTATCGCGCCGCAACTCCATGTTACGTCCATGCGAGCCACCGGGCAGGCGAAGCAGGAACACGAATCAATCGCGACCTATGCAGCCGCAACGCATGAAAAAACTGCGGTAGCATCAGTTTGCTGCTCGAGAGACTCTGGTACTTTCCTGTCTTGAGTACACGTATCTCCGGAGCCAGTGCAGTGCTGCCTGAGACGCCCGCTACCTCACGCATCCCCATACCCCGCGCGGTACGCATGCTGGGATACGTGAGCCTTTTCATGGACCTTTCTTCCGAACTCATTCACGCGCTGCTACCCCTCTTTCTCGTCACCACGATGGGCATGAGCGTGAGCGCGCTGGGCTTGCTCGAAGGGGCCGCCGAAGCGACGGCGATGATCGTCAGGATCTTCTCGGGCCCCGTGAGCGACTGGCTTGGCAAGCGCAAGGCGCTGTTGCTGCTCGGCTATGGACTAGGGGCGCTGTCCAAGCCGCTCTTTCCGCTGGCGCACACGCCCGCGCTGGTCGCCGCGGCGCGCCTCATCGATCGCGCCGGCAAGGGAATTCGCGGTGCGCCGCGTGACGCGCTCCTCGCAGATGTCGCACCACCGGAGATTCGCGGCGCGTGTTATGGGCTCAGACAGTCGATGGATACGATCGGCGCGTTCGCCGGGCCACTCGTGGCCATCGTGCTGATGCTCCGCTTCTCGGATCACATCCGCGCCGTCCTCTGGTTCGCTGTCGTGCCAGCCGTCATCGCGGTCGGCCTGATCGTGTTCGGCATCGAGGAGCCGGTCCATGAACACGAGACCCGCAGCTTCCGGTCACCGCTGCGCTGGGAGGCACTGCGGGAATTTCCGCGGCGCTACTGGTTCGTGGTCGCGATTGGCGCGACCTTCACCCTCACGCGCTTCAGCGAAGCATTCCTTGTATTGCGCGCGCAGCAGACGGGAATCGATATCGCGTGGATTCCCGGCGTCATGGTGGTGATGAGTCTCGCCTATGCGCTCAGCGCGTACCCCGCGGGCGCGCTGTCCGATCGAGCCGACCGCCGTGTTTTGCTTGCGCTCGGCATCGTCATACTGATCGCGGCGGATCTGGTGCTCGGCGCGAGTGCATCGATCACCACCGTGCTCATCGGTGTCGCACTGTGGGGCCTGCACATGGGGCTCACGCAAGGCATTCTCGCCGCGATGGTTGCCGAAACCGCGCCGCAGTCGCTCAGGGGCACGGCGTTCGGCGTCTTCAATCTCGCAAGCGGCATCTGCCTGCTGTTTGCAAGCGTCATCGCCGGCTGGTTGTGGGATCGGCACGGCGCGTCCGCCACATTCCTTGCCGGCGCCGTCCTCGCAATTCTCCCCCTCGTAATGTGCCGATTCGCACCGCGCCTCGCGAAGCTCAAATCCTGAGTTGGCCTTGTGGCGACCGCGACGCTTTAATCGAAGCGTTTATTTACGCGCGTGCCGTAGGCACTTCTTTTTCTGAGCCCCAACTGCGGGACGCGCGCTGAGAGGATTTCGTAATTGGGCCCCCATCCGGGCCGATGGACAGTCACCTTCAGCAACCCGCCGATCAACATGTTTGTTCCCGCAACGATCGTCGAATTTGACGCGCTAATGATCGACCTCGATGCAGACCCTTCCGTGAAGGTCGTAGTGTTCCAGTCGGCGAATCTGGATTTTTTCGTTGCCCATCTCGACGTAGCCAAGGCAGCCGAACAGCCGGAGGTGCTGGTTCTTTGGCGCGACTTCGTGCTGCACCTGGCGTCCGCACCTGTTGTGAGCATCGCCAGGATTCGGGGGCGCACGCGCGGCATCGGTAACGAGTTCGTGCTGGCCTGCGACATGCGTTTCGCCAGCCGGCAGAATGCAATATTCGGCAACCCGGAGGTCGGCGTTGGCCTGGTCCCGGCCGGCGGAGCGCTGGAATGGCTCCCGCGCCTGGTCGGCCGTTCGCGGGCACTGGAGTTTGTTCTCAGCGCCGACGATTTCGACGCCGACCTCGCCGAACGCTATGGCTGGGTGAACCGCACGCTGGATGACGACGCCCTCGACGCCTTTGTCGATACGCTTGCCCAACGTCTGGCCACGTTCGACCGCGAAACGCTCGGCGCGGCGAAGGCCCAGATCAATCGTTTCGGACTGCCGACTGCTGCCGAACTCCAGTCGAGCATCGACCTGTTCTTCCCGGCTCTGGCCTCGCCAGCTGGGCAGGCCCGCCGCGCCAAGCTCCGTGGCCTGGCCTACGGCGTTCCGAGCGACTTCGAAATGAACTTCGGCAGGTACCTGCCTACGCTAGGGCAAGCAGGCGACGATCACGCAGACCCGCCGCTCACCGGCGCGCACTATCCGGCGTGAGCGGGTCGTCGAGCGCATCGACGAGCGTCCGCCGGCCTGCGTCGAGGATTTCGTCGGCAAAGGCCGGATCTGTTTCTGCGACAGCACGCGACAGCACGAGCGCCCCCACCATCTGGTTGAACGCTGCAATCGCAGCGCGGCGGGTTTGTTGCGCCGTCGCGCCGTCCGTGGCGATCATGGCAACCAGCCGGTCGAGATACACGGCGAGGCCACGCGCATAGGTCGCACGCGCCGCGTCGGTCATGCGGGGAGCGTCGCCAGCGAAGCCGGACAGCGGGCATCCGGCCTCGACGTTGTCGCGGTGCGAGGTCGACAGGTAGCGCGCCGCCTGCTTCGCCACGCTGCCGGCGTTCGGCGAATCGGCAGAGTCCTGCATCGCCTTTTCCATCACCGCGGCGACCAGCGCGTCCTTCGACTTGAAGTGGTTGTAGAAGCCGCCCTGCGTGAAGCCGGCTTCCTTCATCAGTTCCGCCAGCCCGACGGCGTCGACGCCGCGCGCCCGGAACAGCCTCTCTGCAGCCGCGACGATCGCGCTCCGGTTCTCGGCGGCCTGCTGTCTTGAGACACCCATCGATCCCTCCCTTATACAGGCGATCGCATCGATTGAAAAACACAATGTCGATCACCATTGACATGCCCGTGTTACGTCGACACAATGCGCCATAAGACGATGGTGATCGACATTGAGATGAGTGTAGCCGACTTTCGCGCACAACGCGAAGCCACGTCGGCGCGGCACAGATGACAGTCGAGATCCATCGCGGCCGTTGATGCCGGCGGCCGGCGGATGCCGACGCCGTTCGGCGGCCCAACGGTTCGGTACGCAATGGCAGGTTTGTTTTCAGCGGATCTCACGCGCGCGGCGAAGCGGCGCACATGCGGTTCCTCATGCGAAAGGATGAAATATGAAGATCGAAGGTGCTGTTGTTTTCGTGACGGGCGCGAACCGTGGGCTTGGCCTTGAGTTCGCAAAACAGGCGCTCGAAAGAGGCGCGCGCAAGGTCTATGCTGGCGCGCGCGATCCGGCCAGCGTGACGCTGCCGGGCGTCGTGCCCGTGAAGCTCGACGTAACCGATCCGGCGGCCGTGGCCGCTGCCGCCGATGCGGCGCGCGACGTCACGCTTCTGATCAACAACGCGGGCATCGCGCGGCTCGGCAGCCTGACGGACGACGGCGCGCTCGACGCCTTGCGCGATCACTTCGAAACCAACGTGTTTGGGGTGCTGGCGATGTCGCGGGCGTTCGCGGGCAACCTCGCCGGCAACGGCGGCGGGACGATTCTGAACGTGCTGTCGGTTGCGAGCTGGATAAACCGGCCAATCCTCGCCGCTTACGGCGTGTCGAAGTCGGCCGCGTGGGCGGTAACCAACGGCCTGCGTCATTCGCTGCGCGATCAGCACACGCAGGTTGTCGGGCTGCATGCCGGGTTTATCGATACGGATTTGACGCGCGGACTGGAAGTCCCGAAGGCAACGCCGGCCGACGTCGTGCGTCAGGCATACGACGCGATCGAGGCAGGTGCGGAGGAAGTGTCCACTGACGAGTTCACGCGGGAAGTGAAGGCCGGGCTGTCGGCCGGCGTCTACCTCGACACGCCGCGCTGAAGGCGCTGGAGCGCCCGCCCGTCGTGCGCGTGCGCACGCGACGGGCGGGCCTGCCAGTCAGGCCATGAGCCCAACGATGCCGTAGATGCCCGTGCCGGCGGTTGCCAGCCGGGCAGCACGATCAGTATCACCCCAGTGCGTAAGGTAAGCCTGCATATGTCTACACTCTTCGACCCCATCCAGATTGGTGCGCTAAAGATGGCGAACCGCATCGTCATGTCACCGCTCACTCGCATGCGGGCGTTCGACGAGCGCAGCCCGGGTCCGCTCAACGCGCAACACTATGCGCTGCGCGCAAGTGCAGGCCTGATCATTACCGAAGCCACTTCGGTCACGCCTCAGGGTGTTGGCTACCCCCATACGCCGGGCATCTGGACGGAAAAACAGGTCGCGGGCTGGAAGCAGGTGACCTCGGCTGTTCACGCAGCCGGCGGCCTGATCGTCTCCCAGCTCTGGCACGTCGGGCGAGTCTCCGATCCCGTCTTCCACGACGGCGAGCCTCCCGTGGCGCCAAGCGCCGTGGCGGCGCAAGGCCACGTCTCCCGCCTGCGTCCGCAGCGGCCCTTCACCGTGCCACGCGCGCTAAGGACCGAGGAGATTCCCGGCATCGTCGAAGATTTTCGGGTGGGTGCGGCAAACGCCAGGCGCGCTGGCTTTGACGGAGTCGAACTGCACGCCGCGAATGGCTACCTGTTCGATCAATTTCTGCACGACGGATCGAACCAGCGTACCGACCGCTATGGCGGTTCGATCGAGAACCGCGCGCGCTTCCTTCTCGAAGCACTCGATGCCGTGCTGACCGTCTGGCCGGCCGACCGCGTCGGCGTGCATCTGAATCTGATGTCCAGCTCACACTCGATGCATGATTCGAATCCGCGTGCGCTGTTCCGATATGTCGCACAGGAATTCGGCGCGCGCAACATCGCGTTCATCTTCGCGCGAGAGGGCCTCGATCGCGGCGAAGAGCGAATTGGCCGCGACGTAAGGCAGATCTTCAAGGGGGCCTACATTCTCAATGAAGGGCTGACGAAGGAAAGCGCACAGGCCGCGATTGATCGCGGCGAAGCGGACGCCGCAGCGTTCGGGCGGGCCTTTATCGCCAATCCTGATCTCGTCGAGCGCTTTCGACGAGACGCGCCGCTCAATGCCGTCAACGCGGAGACCATCTATACGGACGACGCAACCGGATATAACGACTATCCGTTGCTTGACGACGCCACCGCGAGCCTATGACCGACTTGGGGAAAATCTCGGCCATCGGCAACACCGTGTACGCCAGCGTTGCGCGCGAGCCGCAGGAACGGCGTGAGCCGCTTGCCGTACGCAAGCTCGCAGGCGACGCGCGCTAGCGCTGCGGTACGCCGTTGCGCCACTCGCCCCAATGCGTGACGATGTCCTGCACTAGCGGATTGCCCGCGAGGAACAAATTGTCGATCGCGATCGTAAAGCCGCCTTGCGACGTGTAGTTGAGCAGATTGTCAGCGCTCGACTGGCCCGCGTACGGCCGGTCGAAATCCGAGCCGGCGCGCAGCACCGCCACACGGTTCAGGTCGACACGATGCACGTTCGCCGCACGCGTCAGCGCCTCGAAAGTGGCGTTGTCTTCCTGCTGCGTCGTGCAATAGGTGCCCTTGCCGTCGGTCAGGATCTTCGTCCATTGCCGCGCCCGCTCGCCGAGGTCGGTGCCCGACCACCAGGTATCGCCCGCCAGCGTATCGCACTGGATCACGGTCGGCGGACGGTTTGCGGGTGCATAGCTGTATTTGGCACGGGCGGCCTGCGCCTGGGCGTCGTCGGTCAGCGTCACGTTGCGAGACAGCGCGAACGCCGCGTTCGTGAGCGCCGGATTCAGCTGGAACACTTCGGTGCGATAGTCGAGCGGCGGCTTCTGGGTCGGGCCCGTCGTGTTGATGCCGAGATAGCCGGTGTTCCAGCCCGGCGGAATTTCGCGTCCGTCGATCTCCCACTGAATGCCGAAGTCGACGAGCCAGTTCGCCCAGGCAGCGGAACCGACGGTCCCCTGAAGCGGATCGATACCGGCGATGCCCGCCACCATGAAGTATGTATGGCGCAGGTCGAAACGCGGCGAGAACGTCAGCGCCATGATCGACGCGGCGGCGTTCGCGTGCCCCATGCCGGTCGTCATCACGCAGACATCCTGGCGGTTGCAGTGCACGGCCGGGTAATCAGGGGACAGACCCGCGACGGTGATGTCCTGCCACGGTCCGAGATGATCCAGCCACACCTGCCCTTCCGGACCGAACATCGAAATGATCATCACCTTGACCGCCCGGCCATGCGACGCGCCGTCGTCCTGCGCGAAGCTGTCGTCGGCATGCGCGATGGCTGGTGCTGCGGCCGCGCCGGCCACGAGCAACGATGAAATCACTGCGCCAAAAGCACGATTTAGCATGATAGGTCCCACCCGTTATGTAAGAACCGCGGTTGCGAAACGTGAATCGCGTGCCGTGTTGTCGACTGATGTCGTGGTTTTTTTCGGCGTGCAGCGTGGGACCTGGGCGTGAGCCACTCAGGCGACAGTGAGTATAAGCGGAGAAAAAAAATCGCCTGTTACGACCTGCAACGACTACGACTGAACCTCTCCTCCAAGCCACCGTCTCACCCGAGCATTCGGCAGGGACCACGTCGATCAAGCGCGGCCCCACTTTTTTATCCACGACTGGAGGAAATGGAACATGCCAAAGAAGCCCTCAGTTCGAACGTCAACCAGCAGTGGCAGCGGCCGCGTTCTCGCCGCCCCCGTCTTCTCGCAGCCGCAGCCTACGCCAGATCCGCAAACCTTCATCGTCAGGCACGCCTCCGATGTGGCGGCCTACAGGATGATCGACGAACTCAACCGCGAGCACAAACTCAAGGCCCTTGCGTTTCCTGCCCCGCGCGGCGGCGTCGAGCCCCGCCTGACACTCGCTGACGTGATCGACAACGATCAGACCATCCTCGACCAGATCAATGCGAACGGTCAGATCGTTTTTCACTCGACGGGCGATTGCGGCAGTACCCGCGGCCCGAAAACGCAGAACGAGGTGTCCGACAAGATGGTCAGTGACTTCGACGAAACCGATCCTGCCGAAGTGCCGCAATTCAATTTTCTGCTGGGCGACATCGTCTACAGCTTCGGCGAAGCGCAGTACTACTACGATCAGTTCTACGAGCCCTATCGCGACTATCACGCACCGATCCTCGCCGTCGCCGGCAATCATGACGGGATGATCTCGCCTTTGCAGCACGAAAAGAGTCTGCAGGCGTTTCTGCGAAACTTCTGCTCCGACTGCTTTCAGGTCTCGCCCGATGCGGGCAACCTTTCACGTACTGCGCAAATTCAACCTGGCGTTTTCTTTACATTCGAAGCGCCGTTCGTGCGCATCATCGCGTTGTATAGCAATACGCTCGAAGATCCAGGGGTGATTTCGAATAGCGACATTGGCAATAGCCAGCTGAAGTTTCTCAAGGCGGCGTTGACGCGGGTGAAAAAGGAAGGCTACACGGGCGCACTGCTGTTCGCGCATCATCATCCGCCGTATGTCGCGCGCGGACGTCACGGCTGGAGTGTCGAGATGCAGCAGCAGATCGATGCGATCTGCGAAGAGGTGGGCGTATGGCCCCATGCCGATCTTGCGGGACACGCGCACAACTATCAGCGCTTCACACGCACACGCCCGGACGGCACCCACATTCCGTACATCGTGTGCGGCAACGGCGGACACAACGTACAGCGACTGACCACCAACGGACAGCCGCCGCTTCGTGCACCGCAACTGATCCAGGCCGCAACGAAGAGCACCGATGCCGTGGTCATCGAGAACTACGACGACCAGAATTACGGCTATTTGCGCATTGTCGCGAACGACACCCAGTTGCGCATCGAATATCACGCTGCCGTCGATGGACCGTATACCAAGGCGCCCGACGATCAGGTGACCGTCGACCTGAGCACCCGCCAGCTTTCCCACTACGTGGCCCGCAATGCTGGCATACCCGCGCTGGCCACGCGCATCCGTGAATATGCGCAAAGCGGGAAGCCCTGGCGCTGATCGGGACGTCAGCACCGGTACGGTACAAATCAGGTGACGTGTTGAACCCTGAGGAATTCGGTGGCTCGCATCCACGAGTTCCTCTTCTCCCCTCTCTGGATTCTGCGCACGGATCATGCTTTGCCGGAAGTTGATAAAGACTCTTATTCAAGTCCGGCATTCGACATGGTTCCCACGCATGACGTGTGGTCGGATCCGTACGTGACGCCTGGAGACTTTGCCGATGCCAATTTTTCAAAATGCCGTCGGCGAAAAACGCGCAACCGTACAAGGGAACGCCGGGTCATCCCGCCTGCATCGGGCGCTGCATCGCGTTGTTCGTAGTTCTCCTTAGTAGAATCGATTCCCCCGCTCCCCGTGGCACATCGTATGCGCGAGGCGGCTGTTGGCGTACGCGCAGAATTTGAGCGCGGCACCGGCGCACTTTCGAAGCGGTTTGTACGAGGAAAGGGGCGGACGATGAACCGAGCGACGAAACACACGGCGACATGGGTGGTGATGTTAGCGCTGTCCGGTGCGGCTTATGCAGCAGCAGGCGGCAACGGTGGCGGTGGCAATGGTGGCGGTGGCGGCCACGGCGCGGGCGCGGGCGGCAATGGCAATGGCAATGGCAATGGCGGCCACGGTGCGGGCGTCGGTGCGGGTGTCGGTGCGGGTGTGGGTGGCAACGGCGCAGGAGTGGGTGCGGGCGTCGGCGCAGGTGTGGGTGGCAACGGAGCAGGCGTCGGTGCGGGTGTCGGCGCAGGTGTGGGTGGCAACGGAGCAGGCGTCGGTGCGGGTGTCGGCGCAGGTGTGGGTGGCAACGGAGCAGGCGTCGGTGCGGGTGTCGGCGCAGGTGTGGGTGGCAACGGAGCCGGTTCAGGCGGCAACGGCGCAGGCTCGGGGGGCAGCGGTTCCGGCTCCGGTAGCGCCGGTGCCGGTTCGGGTAGCGGCGGCGCAGGTTCGGGCGGCAGTGGCGCAGGTTCGGGCGGCAGTGGCGCAGGTTCGGGCGGCAGTGGTGCGGGTTCGGGAGGGAGCGGCCATGGTGCCGGTAGTTCCGGTGCCGGTAGTTCCGGTGCCGGTAGTTCCGGTGCCGGTAGCTCCGGTGCCGGTAGCTCCGGTGCCGGTAGTTCCGGCACAGGTAGCTCCGGCACAGGCAGTTCGGGCACGGGTAGCTCCGGCACAGGGAGTTCGGGCACGGGTAGCGCAGGTGCAGGCGCCGCCGGCGGAGGTAACGCGAGCGCAGGCGGCCCGGGCGTGGCATCGGCCAGCGCCCTGGGAAGCATGTTCGCCCGGTTGCGCATGAGGCAGAACGTGGTCGCGGTAATGCCCCAGACCGCGCCTGGTGGGAACTCCATAGCGCACGCCGCGCCGGCAACATACAGCCAACCGAGGGTAACGGGTGCGGGCGCCAGCACAAACGCCCCGGCGACGGCTACCTCGGATACCGGCTACGGCCCGCCAGGCGTCATCGGCACGGGGACCGGCTCTCGCGGTACGGCGGCCGCCATACCGGTCAGCAGCGAATACAGCCCGCCGGGTGACATCGGCCCGAGTGTCGGTTCGGGCCCCTGGGGCGGCTTCGCCGTGGATACGGGCGGCATTGAACCACCGATCCTGACCCCCAACGGGCCGGTCAGGTGATCAAGGGCGGTTGCCACGCGGAACTGCTACAGCAACGCGTTGGCACCCGTCCCGGCGCGGGTTTGCGAACCGTTTGCCCTGGTTCCTCGTTTTGATAAGGCAGAGGGTCACCTTCGCCCTACTCGCCCGGATCAACGCCGCGTGCACGACGGCCGTCACGCGCAAACGCGTCCATGATCGCAAGACGATCTGCGCTGTCGGGTGCGGCCCCCCGAGTCCAACGGCACATGACCAGAAGAAATGACGAAGACTTACTCGGACGGACCAGGGTGCGGATCGGGCCATCGCGCAGGCCGCCGCTATCGACGCCAGGAGCCTGCCTGCCGGATGCATTCAAACCTTGCTTCGCACTTGCAAGCGATACCGGCTGGGGCTCTGACCAAACATCCTTTTGAAAGTCGAACTAAACGTGGTCTCCGATGCGTAGCCAACGGCGGCGGCGATGCTCGCGAGATTATCGTTGCCCGTCTTCAAGGCATCCCTTGCGATCGTCATGCGCCAGCGGATCAGATATTCCAGTGGAGGCAATCCCACGAGGTCTTTAAAGCGCTCGATGAAGGCGGTGCGTGACATGCCGACTTTCGACGCCAGTTCGTCCACCTTCCACCGACGGGCCATGTCTTCATGCACCATCTTTAGCGCGGCGCCGATCCTTGGATCCGACAACGCGCCTAGCCAGCCGGTGGACCCCGAACTCGCGGCCAGATGCGCGCGCAGGATGTTCACGAGCACGATATTTGCGAGGCTGCCCGCCATCGCCGCCGCGCCAGGCCGGACTGATTCTGTCTCTGTCCTGATCAATTCGAGGGCCGCACGCAGCGATCTGGCATCCGGAGAATCCGCGGAAACGAGCACGAGCGGGGGCAAGATATTGAGCAGCAAGCCGCTCATGTCTCCGTCGAATTCGAACGTCCCCCCGACGCTTATCGTGCGCGTGCCTCCCCGTCCATAGCGAACGATCCCGTCCGCATCCAGGTGACTGGCAAACACCTTGTCTCCGTCCTGCATTTTCACGGCGGGGTCACTGGCAAAACAGTAGGGCGATCCGTCGGTGAACAGACAGAAGTCCCCCTCCTCCATCTTCGCGGGCGTGGTGACGCCTTCGATCCATACCCATCGGGCGCCCTTGATGACACCGCCGAATTTCACATGACGATAGGCGGGAAATCTCAGGGCCCACGGACCGGCTGCCTCAAAGCGGGCCGAGAGCACGCTTTTGACTTTCAGCAGCGAGAACACATCGGAAAGCGGGTCCATGTGAAATTTGTACGATGCAATAGGAAATCTGATCGATTGATTATGGAATGAACGTACATCATGAGCAAGAATGGCGGCTCCCATCCACTGCCGCCACCGATGCACACAGGAGCGAGGTCCAGAATGTCTCAGAGCCAATTCGCAACCACCCGGGACGAACTCGTCGCACGCTTTATCCCCTTGCTGCAGGAGATCAAGGACATGACCGCGGGCACCGAGGTCGAGCAATGGCTGAATTCGAAATATGGCGTTGAAAGCGCGTTGTACAGGGACCTGTCGCGACTGATTATCGCCGGCGTGAATGAAGGCTGGGCGGCCGACATCGAGGTCGCCGGTCCGCGCTATCGTCGCTCACGAGTCGTCGTGCCGAGCGCGGAGACGCTCTTCTTCAGCGCCACGGCGGTGCTGCTGGACAGCACGGACAATACCCAGAACAACCCGGAAGGCAGCTTGCGCGCCGACGACCATTTGCACCCCTATGGCGAGATCAATCTGGTGGTGCCGCTCAATGAAGGCGCAGCGCTCGCGGGTCCGAACGGCTGGTGTTATGGCGGCTGGACAGCACCCGCGCCGGGCAGCCATCACTTTCCTGAAGTCAAGGGCGGTGCCGTCGTCTCGCTCACTTTTCTACCGGCGGGACGGATTGCCTTCGACGTCGAGCCGCCGCAACTGGCGCGTCGGCCTTCTTCGTCTGCTGCTGGTGGGCGAACGGCCTCTGGGACAAGTGTCCCCGCTTCCGCGTAACCTCAGCCTTGCTTGCGCGGCGCCGAAGTCAGCGCAACCGCCGAGCGCTCGACGGCGTCGGCGATCCGCTTCGACAGCGCCGGATCCGGCACCGCCCGCGCCAGCGTGACTCCGCCCGACAACATCGCAAGCAGCGCGATCGCCTTGTCGTCGCGCGCCGCGCCGGCTTCGTCGGGCAGGCCCGCCGAGACCTCCTCGATCAAGCGGCGCAGCTCCGCCTCATAGGCTTCGCGAGTCTCGCCGTCGGCGCGAACCATCTCGGGCGAAAAGCTCGGCAGCGCGCAGCTTTCGCCGATGTCGCAAGTGCGCTTCGGGCCCAGATAGAAGCCAATGAACGTCTTGAGCCAGCGTTTGCCGCGGCTCGCTTTCAGATCGGCGACGGCGAGCCGCAACTGTTCCATGCCAGCCAGAACCACCGTGCGGAACGCCTCGCCCTTCGATTTGAAGTGCCCGTAGAACGCGCCGTTGGTGACGCCCGCCTCCTTCGTCAGGCCGTCGATGCCGGATCCGCCGTAGCCGTCGCGGCGGAACAGGCGGCTCGCTGCATCGACGATGCGTTTGCGGGTTTCGTTCTTGTGCTCGGCGGTATAACGCATCGGAATCTCACATTCGGAGCGATCGCTCTTTTTTCTTGCTTAAAGAGCAACCAGTGTCTATACATAGAGAGCAGTTGCTACATATATACCACTAACCGCAGTCACTGACACGTGAGGATCTGACATGCCTATCACGCTGACCGTATCCGAAGGAGTGCTGTCCACCGAGGCCGAAGCCCATACCTTCGCCGCCTTGACGCAGGCGTTGTTGAGCGTCGCGCAGCTCGAAGGCAACGCGTTTATGACGCCCAATGTGATCGGAACGCTGAACGTCATACCGGCCGCACGCGTGTTCTCGGCCGGCAAGCCTGCGGCCGCGGCGTTCGTCGAACTCACGCTGCCGCAGATCGCGCTCGCGACGTCCGAGGCCAAACAGGCTTTCACCGAAAAGGCGACCGCGATCCTCGAACGAGCCGCCGGCGGGCGCCTGACGCGGAATCACATCTGGACCAATATCGTCTATGCGGCGGACGGTTCCTGGGGAATCGCGGGCCGTGCCCACAGCAACGCGGAGCTCGTCGAAGCGATACAGGGAGCGGCGATCGAGTGAACCAGGCGCACGCGTTCCACTGGCTTCCGGCTTTCTTCACTTTCGAGTGCGCCTGTTCCGGCGACTGGCCTAAGGCAAAATAGACGCGGAAGTCACGCGCGACGGGCGGCATCGTACCGCTCGTCGCGCCAATCAGACGCGTGGAGATGCGCTATGGATAGCCGCCCGAAAAACCGCTCGACGCTGACTGCGCTGTCGCTCCTGCTGGCTGGATGTGCCGCCAGCGGCGTGCCGCAAAGCGGGTCACATCTGAGTCCAACGGAGTGCCGTGACCTGGCCGCGCTCAGGACCAATGCGCCTCCGACGATGGCACAACACCAAAGCGAAGTTGCGGCGCTAAGGAAAGCCGGCTACGACCCCTCACCATGGAACGACCCGTACTACCCCGAGGATCTTCAGGCGGCGCAGCGCCTGGTCGACCATTGGTTCGCAACGGAGTGCCAGCAGTTTCAAGCCGGGTGAGAAGCCCTGTCACGCCTGTGCTCCTCAGCCGTCAGTCGAGACTGTCACGCTCTCCCAGGCACGGATTTCGTCTTCCAACGTCGACAGCTTGTCCCTCACGAGCCCGAGTGCATCGCTACCGAGCAAAAGATGCGCGGGAGGGTGGTCCGCGGCGATTGCGGCAAGCATCGCGCGCGCTGCCTTTTGGGGATCGCCCAATTGCTTGCCGCTTTTCTCCTCGCGCGCTTTGCGGATGGGATCGAAGTTCGCGTCGTAATCCGGGATCGAACGGGGCGTTCGTCGCATCGAGCGACCGGCCCAGTCGGTGCGGAAGGAGCCAGGCGCAACGGCTGTCACGGCGATACCGAAAGGCTTGACCTCCTTACCAAGCGCCTCGGAGATGCCCTCCAGGGCGAACTTGCTACCGCAGTAATAGCTGATGCCCGGCATGGTGATATAGCCGCCCATCGACGTGATGTTCAGAATGTGGCCACGTCTGCGCGCACGCATGAACGGCAGGACCGCCTTCATCATGGCGACCGCGCCAAACACGTTGACGTCGAACTGTCTGCGCATTTCGGCCAGGGGCGATTCTTCCATGACGCCTTCGTGCCCGTAGCCAGCATTGTTGACCAACACGTCGACCGGCCCGACGCTCGCCTCGATTTCCTCGACGATACCGTCGATCGCGTCGAAGTCGGTCACATCGAGCACGCGTGCGAATGCGGCATTTGCAGAGAGAGACTCGAACTCGCGCTTCGCCTCGAGACTTCTCACGGTACCGACGACTCTGTGACCTGCCGCAACCGCCTCTTGCGCTAGCGCGCGACCAAAGCCGCTGCTCACGCCAGTGATGAGCAGGATTTTGCTGGACTCCATTGAAGCTTCTCCCGAATGTGGTCTGGTGAGTGCATACTAGTCTGAAGAGCGGGCCGAACCAAGCTAGATTCCGCTATTTTTCTTGCCTAAAACTATGAGCACGAAGCGGGCCTCCATCCACAATCCTGACCTCTCGTCGCGCAGCCGCAAGCGCATCATTGCCTTGCTTCGCGCGTTGGCGCCCGAGGAGGGCTACAACCTCACCGCGCTGCCGGGCGTCCGTATCCTGCGTTCGAACCGGCCGCTGTCACGCACGCCCGTGCTCTACGACCCCGGCATCGTGATCGTTTGCCAGGGGCGCAAGCGAGGTTATTTCGGCGACCGTCTCTACCTGTACGATGAACAGCACTATCTGGCCGTGTCCGTGCCAGTTCCGTTCAGCATGGAAACCGACGCAACCGCGGAGCGTCCGTTGCTTGCGCTCTACCTGCATCTCGATTTCACGCTGGCCGCCGAACTGGCTGTAGAGATCGATCGCGAAGGCGTAACGGAGCGCGTGCAAGCGCCCCAAAGCATGATGTCGACGCCGATGGATGACGCGATGCAGGTCTCGTTGCTGCGCTTGCTCGATGCGATGCATCGGCCCCTCGAAGCCGCCGTATTGGGCCCGTGCCTGCTGCGCGAACTCTATTTCCGGGTGCTCACCGGCGCACAAGGCAGCTCGATGCGCGAGGCTTTGGCGATGCGAGGTCAGTTCGGCCGGATAGGCAGATCGCTACGCCTGATCCATGCCGGCTACGCGCAGCCGCTGGACGTGATGCAGTTGGCGCAGGAAGCTGGGATGAGCGTGCCGAGCTTCCATAGCCACTTCAAGGCGATCACCCAGGTCTCGCCGATGCAGTACGTGAAGTCGACGCGTTTGCATCAGGCTCGCCTGTTGATGGTCCGCCAGGACCTGACCGCGGAGGCGGCGAGCCTCGCGGTGGGCTACACGAGTGCGTCCCAGTTCAGCAGGGAGTTCAAAAGACTCTTTGGCCTCACGCCTGCAGCGGAAACGAAGCGGATACGTGCAAGCTTTGCCATTCCGGAGCCGTTTGCGGATGCGATATATGTTTCCTCGCACTGAGTCTGGCGCACGCAGGTCGAGCACCGACTTAGGGACGTACCGCCGCGGGCCATCGGACTCTTTCGTTATCCTCACAGACGTCCATAGCTGTGCAACCCGGACAGGAACATGTTCACCCCCAGGAATGCGAAGGCGGTGACCAGCAAGCCCGTGAGCGCCCACCACGCAGCAACATGCCCCCGCAACCCCTTCATCAGCCGCATATGCAGCCAGGCCGCATAGTTCAGCCAGACGATCAGCGCCCACGTTTCCTTCGGATCCCAGCTCCAGTAACCGCCCCACGCCTCGGCGGCCCACAGCGCGCCGAGAATCGTCGCAATGGTGAAAAACCCAAAACCGACGGCGGTCGACTTGTACATCACGTCGTCAAGCACATCGAGCGCAGGCAGCCGGTCTGCCAGCACGCCCCGCTCCTTCAGCAGGTACGCCACGCCCACCATCGCCGACAGCGCAAAACTGCCGTAGCCGATGAAGTTGGCCGGGACGTGAATCTTCATCCACCAGCTTTGCAGCGCCGGCACCAGCGGCTGGATCTGCTGCGCGTCGCGCGCGATCGAGTACCACATCAGGAACCCGACCGCCGCGCCGATCACCAGCAACACGAAGGCGCCGAGCGAGCGCGTGTTGTAGTGCTCCTCGTAGTACAGGTAAAAGAGTGCCGTGATCACGCTGAACAGCACGAACACTTCATACAGATTCGAAATCGGAATATGGCCGACGTCCGTACCGATCAGGTACGACTCATACCAGCGCACCATCATCCCGACGAAACCCATCAGTACCGCGGCCCACGTCAGCTTCGAGCCGATTGCGCCGCCCGACGGCGAGCGCGACAGCGTGCCCAACCAGTAGAACAGCGTGGCCAGTACGAAAAGCACGCTCATCCAGAGAATGGCCGACTGGCTGGACAGGAAATACTTCAGGAAGAACGTGCTGTCGGCGCGCCCCAGGTCGCCCTGGTACATCTGGATCGCGAACAGCGATAGCGCTGCGATTGCGGCAATCAGCATCCGCGCGGGCTTCCATCGCCAGCCGAGCACGACGAAGACCGGCACCGAGCAGACCAGCACCAGTCGATCGTAGGCGCTCATGTACGCGTGGTAGCGCGACAAGGCGAAGCCGGTGCCTGCAAGCATCGCGAGGGCAAACAGCCAGTCGAATGCACCGAGGCGCCTCGCAAAGGAACGCTCCTCGGACAACAGACTCGTTCGATCCGCGCTCCACGTGGGCCGAGGCCGATGCATCGCCACTGAAGCCGTTACCGCTGCATCGGAAGACGATGAGGATGATTTCATGGCATTTAAAGTTCAAAGATGACGTCGACGGATCGGTGTCTGCGCGCCTGCTTGCTCATCGATCGCCAGGGGGACCGGCAGACGCCTCCCCTTCGGGCGGAAACACCTCGACGTACGCCGCGACGGCACGCATATCCCGATCCGACATGTTGGCGCACACCGCCTTCATGGCCGCGCCGCGAGGCCGGGTGTCGGTTCGCTGGAAGACCTGGAGCTGCTTCATGACGTAGTCCGCGTGCTGGCCCGCAAGCCGGGGAAACTGATTCATCCCTTCGCCATGCTGGCCATGGCACGCCATGCATGGCGTGACGCCCTTGTCCGGCAGGCCCAAATGATAAATCGCGTTGCCTTCATTGATGAGCGCGAGATCGCTCGCTTCACCGAGGACTGCGGGTTGACTCGAGAAGTACGTCGCAAGCTCGTCGATCTGCGCGTCAGTCAAATGGGTGAAACCCCACATAAAACGCTGCGCGTTCGGGTCAGCTCGCGAATGACTCTTGAAGTCCGTCAGTTGATCGACCAGGTATTCCTTGCGCTGCCCAGCGAGCTTCGGAAACGTAGGCGACACCGAAACGCCGTTCGCACCATGGCAGTTCGAGCACACCTGCAAGGCGATGGTCTTTCCGCGCACCTGCGGGTTGTCGACCTGCCGCGAATGCTCCAGGTCCTGACATGCCGTCCCGGCCAGCAGCATCCCGATGGAGACGATATGCGTCACTTTGCTCATGGCAACAACCTCCTTGCTGCATCCTTTACGGTCCTCTGCCACTCTCACGGTGCACGGGCCGTCACCACGAAGCAGCCCACAGATAGATGAAAAGCGTGTCGTTGTCTCTCGCGTTGCGCCCGGCGCCGTCGTAGTTTGACGTGGCTCCCAGAAACTTGGTGTAGTGCGTGTACTGAATGCCTATCCGGATGCGTTGATTCGGGATCCAGAATATTTCAGGCGTCCATCCCTGCGTGTTCGGGTGGAAGTTCGCGCTGGCCGCGTAGGCTGTGCTGTCTGGACTACCGGTCGTGTTGAAGAACGAAAGACTGAACCCGTACTTGGCCTGGTAGACATACGATGCCTTGATCCTCAGCGAGTCGAGATTCCCCGACGTGCTGTCGCTGAACACGAAATTGTTCGGATCATGGACGTTCTCACGCACATAGCGAGCTTGCGCAGTGATCGTGTGCGGCTCGAGCAGGTACTCGTACTGAGCGTCCATGCCGTAATCGCGGTAGCGCGTCACGCCCTGCGTAAAGATCGGGAACTGGTTGGCGTCGTTCGGATAGATGTTCACGTTCAGCATGAACGCGCCGACCATTGCGCTATGGGGTCCCCAGTCTCGCGTCAACGCGATGCGCGCGTACGGGTTGTAACCGCGCAGATAGGTTTGAGGGTGAGCCGAGTCGCCTGCCTTGTTGCCGTGACTCATGAACGACCAGATGCCGTCGGCCGTGCTGTACGCGGTCAGTTCGGCGTAGACCGTCTTGTTCCAGTACAGGTAGCCGCCGATGCCTGCCACCTGGGTCGCAAGACTTCCTTCGATGACCGGAAGATTGGGGATTTTGGCAACCGGACTGATCGTCGATGAAATGTACGGATAACCCCATGCCGGCGCGGAGTTCCAGACATCCTGCACGGTCGGATTGTTGTGCAGCGTTACACCGAGGATAAGGTCGTTCGCTTCGCCCATGATCCGGTCCACGAACCGGAAGTCTGTATTGTCGGATGCCCAGTGGCCTTCCCATTTGTTCGTTGCGCCATTCTGATGGTCGTAGTTCGTGTAGGTAAACTGCGTAAAGGCACCAATTTTGTCGGTGATCTTTCCGGCAAGGAAGATGCTCGCGAAGTCGAATATCGGGAGACCATTTTTGGTGTTGATGGTGTTGCCGCTCGCGTCAGTATTGACTCGCGTCTGGCTCAGATTGCCGATTGCCATCGCGGCAATCGGGATCGTGCGTTCACCTAGCGTATAGCCAGTGAGCTTGAACATGCGCCCATATGGCGTGAGTTCAGGAAATTGCCCCCCGGCGTGGCAAGCCACACAACTCTGGCCGGTTTGGCGCGCGAAGATCGGCAGCGCGTGTGCGACGGTCGCCGGCAACAATGCCAGCAACACGAATGCAAGTGCCCACCCACAGAACAGCCAATGATGAAATGCTGCATGGCTGACGAGTACCTTTCTCATGGCTGTCACTCCTGCGCCGCGTCGAGAAAATGCGTAGCATCGGCGGTAGGCGCTGAAGTCCGTACTCCGTGTGCCGCGGCGATCAAGGAGCGACAGGCTCCATCTGGTGAAACCGTTCACGATGAACCCTTTTCACGCACGCGACGTCTGCATTGTGCAAACGCGCAATCAGAATCGCGATGGGTCAACCTCCTCTATTTTTGGTAGGGGGCTCGCTAGCCGTCGCGGTGCATCGATACAGCGGTTCGCAACTCGCGCGTAACATCGAGCGACACGACTGTTAGGGACGAAGCCCTGCGCGCACGATCGACCTGATCGAGCATGACGGGTCGCGCCGCCACCGCGCGGCGTTGTGCGACTCGCGTTCTGCTTAAACGAGAAGGCGCCTCGAATATTCCCGAAGGGCTGCGCGGAAGACAATGGAAAGGTATCCGAAAGATCCGATAGCCGGCGCGAGGCCGTGGCACCGACGCCCGGCGCAACCGGTTGCCCGTATACGAGCGCATGGGGCGCGAATTGCCGGGCCAGGCGGCCCGAGATCGTGTCGAACCTTGCGGTATCGGAACTGGACGGATCGCGCCCGGTCGAATACGATTCACGGATCGAAAATGAACCGCGCAAGTACAACGCGCTCAGCGACATGAAGCGGTCGGACATTACTGCCTTGCCATGGCGCGCAGGGGCAGTGGTCGTTGCCAACACGACTATTCGCTTCGCCTTGCCTGATGTGGGCGACGGATGATATTTAATCCGTATTCCGAATCAATTGCCACGCAATCCATGTTTTTGCTTTGCGCTTCTATTCACGCGCCGACATTTCGCCGCCCTCCCCATTCTGATAGGTGTGGGCGGCCGCGGTAAGCGCTATAGTCTCCATTGAGGGTGCCCCCCGCGTCCTCTCTTTGTGTCTCCTCAAACCTCTTGCCCGCCTCGTGCGGGTATTTTTTTGCCTCGCTAACGCATTGCACCTCCCGCGCGCACGCAATACGTAATTGCCAGGCAATCCTCTCCATCCCATCGTGCGCAATCGGCCCATCGATGCAATACGCATAAAACCCTTTATCTGGGATGGCAGACGATCAGTGTTTACACGAATGGGTTAGAGCATCGCTCTTTTCATAATATCAACGCACTAAAAGCGGCGGTACGAGACTACTCCACAGGAGGCACCGTGACGGGCATCCGACTGAGCGGCGTAACGAAGCGGTATGGCGAAACCGAGGTGATCACCGGCCTCGACCTCGACATTCAATCCGGTGAGTTCCTTGTCTTTCTCGGCCCTTCGGGCTGCGGGAAATCTACCTTGCTGCGCATGATCGCCGGGCTCGAAACCGTGAGCGACGGCCAGATCAGCATTGGCGAGCGGCGCGTGAACGACCAGCCGCCGGGCAAGCGCGGCGTGGCGATGGTGTTCCAGCACTACGCGCTCTACCCGCACATGACCGTGTACGACAACATGGCGTTCGGCCTTCGCAATACGGGCGTAAGCGCGGGCGAAGTCGACCAGCGCATCAACGAGGCCGCGCGCATGCTCGAACTCGGCCCGCTGCTGCAGCGCCGTCCCGCCCAGCTTTCTGGCGGCCAGCGCCAGCGCGTCGCAATCGGCCGCGCCGTCGTCAAGGAACCCGAAGCCTTTCTCTTCGACGAGCCGCTCTCCAACCTCGACGCCGCGTTGCGCACCCGCACGCGCCTCGAGCTCGCGCGCATTCATCAGCGCCTGCATTCCACCATGGTGTTCGTCACGCACGATCAGGTGGAAGCCATGACGCTCGCCACGCGCATCGTCGTCATGAACCGCGGGCGCATCGAGCAGATCGGCGCACCGCTCGACATCTACAAGCGGCCCGCCACGCGCTTCGTCGCGGGTTTCATCGGCACGCCCGCCATGAACTTTATCGATGTCGAGCGCGTTGGCGACAACGGCGGCCGGCTGATCGTCGCCCTGCCGTTCGACGGCGTAGAGGCGCCCACCGCCATTGCCGCGGCGAGCTTGCCAGCGGGCAAGCTCACGCTGGGCGTGCGCGCCGAACACGTGCTGCCGGACCCGCAAGGGCCGCTGGTCGGCCGCGCCGAAGTCATCGAACGGCTAGGCGACCGCTCGCTCGCGCATGTGAGCATGCCCAACGGTCAATTGCTTGTGGCCGAGTTGCCGCGCGCACGCGAACTCGAAATCGAGACGGGCGACACCATCCGCATGAGTCTCGATGCAGCGCACCTGCATGTATTCGATGAAACCGGCAAGGCCTGGCATGGCCTCTAACCGCTCGCTCGCCATGCCGCTGCCGGAAACGCGCGAGGGCCGCCGGCGCAACCTGCGCGCGCCGTGGTCCAACGCGCTGTTCGTGCTGCCGTTCGTGATCGTCTACGTGCTGTTGCTGATCGTCCCGTTGTGCTTTGGCTGGTGGCTCAGCCTGCAACGCGTGGACCTGCTCGCCGGCACGAGCGAGTTCATCGGCATTCGCAACTATCTCGATCTCACCCTCGATCCGATTTTCCGAGGCGCCCTGCGCAACACGTTCTACTTCGTCATTCTCACGGTTCCTGTTTTCGTGCTGCTCGGCCTCGCGCTCGCGCTGGTACTGAACCGACCCGGGCGCTTCGGCGCCGCGCTGCGCGCGCTTTTTTTCGGCTCATCCGTGTTATCGGTCACAATCGTCACATTGGTCTGGAAGCTCGTGATGATGCCCGGCAACGGCCTGCTCGCCGACCTGAGCCACGCGCTCCATTTGCCGGAATTCGTTCCGCTGATGCACGAGGCCACCGCGCTGCCCGCCATCGCCGTCGTCACAGTCTGGTGGATCATGGGCCTGCCGATGATGCTGTTCCTGGCCGCGCTCCAGCAGATTCCGCAGGAGCTTTACGAGGCCGCGGCGCTCGACAACGCCTCGCGCTGGCGCACGTTCACGAAGATCACGCTGCCTTCCATCTGGCGCACCGTTGCGCTCGTGGCGGTGATCGAAGCGGTGCTGCAGTTTCAGTTGTTCGGCCAGGCACAGTTGCTCACGGACGGCGGCCCCAACAATTCCACGCGCCCGCTTGTGCAATTCATCTACGAGACCGGCTTCCGCCAATGGTCGTTCGGCTATTCCGCAGCGGCAGCGCAAATGCTGTTCGCGCTGATGCTGATCGGCGTAGTTGCGCAGGCCTGGCTTCTGCGCAAGAAGGAGAAGGCATGAGCACGTTCGCTTTCGAAACCCGCTCGCGCGGCTCGCTGACGGGCCGCATGGGCGACCGCCTGAGGCTGGGCGCCGTGGTCGTGCTCGCGCTTTTCTGGATCACACCGCTCGTCTGGGTGCTGTGCCTCTCGTTCAAGCCGAATGCGTTTCTCGAACAGCACACCGACGTGCTCTTTTCGCCGCCCTTCACGCTGCAGAACTACACGAACATCCTCAACACCTCGGCGGTGGGCGGGTGGCTCGTCAACAGCCTCATCGTTTCGATCGGCCAGACGCTGCTCACGCTCGTGATCGCCTCGCTCGCGGGCTATGGCTTTGCGCGCACCGAGTTTCCCGGCAAACGCTATATCTATGTGCTTTGCCTGTGCGGACTCGCCGTGCCGGAGCAGGCACTCGTGATTCCGCTGCACCACATCTTCGCCACGCTCGACTGGCACAACACCTACGGCGCGCTGATTCTGCCGCGCCTCGCCTCGCCGTTCGGCGTGTATCTGATGACGCAGTACTTCAAGGCCGTGCCCCTCGAGATCGAGGAGGCCGCCTTGCTCGACAATGCCTCGCGCTTCAAGGTGTTCTGGCGCGTCGTGCTGCCGCTTTCGCTGCCGGCGCAGGCTACGCTCGCCATCTTCACGTTTCTCAGTGCGTGGAACGACTATCTCTGGCCGCTCGTTTCCGCGTCGAAGCCCGAGATGTACACGCTGACGATCGGGCTCGCCTCCACGCAAGGCAATTTCGCGCAGTCCGAGGGCATCGGCTACCTCATGGCGCAGGCCGTCTTCGCCGGCTTGCCCATCTTCGTGCTGTATCTGTTCTTCCAGAAGTACATCGTGGCGGCCGTGGCCGGCACCGCAGTCCGGTAGGCGGCGACCCCGAACCACGCATCGGCCGGCTGCGCCTGATTTTCATTTGATTCGCAGTACAAACAAAATGATCCACTGGGAGCACGTGAACAGCGTGCCAGCGGGGTCTTGCACAGGAGAGAGACATGAGAAGATCGTTGATGCGCGGCGTACTCACGCTTGCTGCGCTCGGCCTTGCGGCACCCTTGACGGCGCCGGCCCAGGCCAAAACGGAAATCACGCTGTCACGCTTTTTCGGCGCCTGCGACGCCGAATACGGCAAGGTCAACGACGTGAGCCAGGCCTCGGGCGAGTGCGGCATCATCACGACGCTCGTCAACCAGTTCAACGCGACGAACAAGGAAGACATCGTCGTCAAGCCGCAGATCATCGAGTGGGCGCCCTACTATACGCAGCTCGACGCGCGCATTCTGAGCCGCGACGTGCCGACCATCTCGGTCATGCACGAGGCCGTACTGGGCGACTACGTGAAGCGCAATCTGGTCGAACCGCTCGACGACGGTTTCAAGTCGGTCGGCGTGGACAAGGGCGATTTCACGTCCCAGGCCCACCGCGCCGTAACGTTCGGCGACAAGACCTATGCGCTGCCGTTCGACACGCATTCGTGGCTCTGGCACATCAACGTGAACCTGTTCAAGAAGGCGGGACTCGTCGACGCGAGCGGCAAGCCCCTCCTGCCGAAGACGCCCGACGAACTGCTCGCTCAGGCGAAGCAGTTCAAGGACAAGACGGGCCTGCCCTACTTCGCTGTGCCGATCGCCAACGAATCGGCCGCGCAAACGCGCACGTTCGACACGTGGGTCTATCAGCAGAACGGCACGCTGTTCCCCAATGGCCCGTCGAAGATCGACATGGACACGCCGGCCGCCACCAATGCGCTCACGCTCTACGACAAGCTCATGAAGGCGGCCGCGATCACGCCGGGGCTCGACTACGGCGCGGCCAACCAGGCCTTCGAAAACGGCAAGGCGGGCGTGCTCATGTGCGGCACGTGGATGATCGAGGACTTCACAAATCTTGCGAAGAAGTCAGATTCTCCGCTTGCCAACGGCTACGACGTGGTGCCGTTCCCGAATCTGTATCAGAAGAAAGCGGTGTGGGCCGACGGCCACTCGTGGGTCATGCTCAAGGGCGGCGCAAAGGACGAAAAGACGCGCCACGCCGCACTCGTGTTCCTCAAGTTCCTCTACGACCACGACGGCGACTGGGCCCGCACCGGCCATCTGCCCGCGCGGCAGTCGATCATCACGAGCGCCACGTTCAACGCGCTGCCGCATCGCGCGGAAATCAAGGAGATCTCCACCACCGGTTACGCACTGCCGAACACCGTGCCGCGCCAGTTCGCGATCCAGCAGATCGTGGGCGAAGAGATCAGCAACATGCTCTCGACGGGCAAGTCGGTCGCCGACGTGCAGAAGGAAGCCGAACAACGCACCAACGCCCTGCTCGCGCGATAACGCCACCGGAGGTCCGCGCCCGCCCGGCGCGGCAGCCTCACTTCACACAGCTACAGGATGGATAGAGGAACACCATGATCGCTTCCCGCCTCATCGTCGATCGCGACTTCGTCATTTCTGAGCTCGACCGGCGCCTCTTTGGCGTCTTCGTCGAGCATATGGGCCGCTGCGTCTACACCGGCATTTTCGAGCCCGGCCATCCGGACGCCGACGAGCGCGGTTACCGCAAGGACGTAATGGCGCTCACGCGCGAGCTCGGCCCGACGATCGTGCGTTACCCGGGCGGCAATTTCCTCTCGGGCTACAACTGGGAAGACGGCGTGGGCCCGCGCGAAAAGCGCCCGCGCCGTCTCGATCTTGCGTGGTACTCCACCGAAACCAACCAGTTCGGCACGAATGAATTCATCGAATGGTGCCGCTCGCTCGACATCGAACCCATGTACGGCGTGAACCTCGGCACGCGTGGTCCCGACGAGGCGCGCCGCTTCGTCGAATATTGCAATCATCCGGGCGGCACGGCGCTCTCCGACCTGCGCCGCGAGCACGGCTATGAACAGCCCCACGACATCAAGTTCTGGTGTCTCGGCAATGAAATGGACGGCCCGTGGCAGATCTGCCGCAAGACTGCCGAAGAATACGGACGTGCCGCGCTCGAAACGGCCAAGCTCATGCGCTCGGTCGACCCCACCATCCAGCTCGCCGCGTGCGGCTCCTCCACGCATGAAATGCCCACCTATGGCGCGTGGGAGGACCGCGTGCTCGATCATTGCTTCGAGCAGGTCGATTTCATATCGCTGCATACTTACTTCGAGAACCGGCGCGACTCGACTGCGGAATTCTTCGGCAACATCGAAGTGATGGACCTGTTCATCAAGGAAATCGTCTCGGTGGCGGACAGCGTGGCCGCGCGCAAGCATTCCTCCAAACGCATCATGCTTTCGTTCGACGAATGGAATGTCTGGTACAAGGCGCGCACCATCAACGACCTGCGCAAGCCGGGCTGGCCCGAGGCGCCGCGGCTCATCGAGGAGGTCTACAACCACGAGGACGCGCTCGTGGCGGGCGGCGCGCTCATCACCATGATGAACAATTCGGACCGCGTGAAAACCGCCTGTCTCGCGCAACTCGTCAACGTGATCGGGCCGATCATGACGGAGCCAGGCGGCCGCGCGTGGCGGCAGACCATCTTCCATCCGTTCGCGCAGGCCTCGAAATTCGGCCATGGCCGCGTACTCAAGCCAGTGATCGATTCGCCCACCTATGAAGCGGAAACCTTTCCGGAGATCCCCTATCTTTGCGCAGCGGTGGTGGACGATCGCGCCACCGGCACGACGACCCTCTTCGCGCTCAACCGCCACCTGAGCGACGAAATGGAACTCGATGTCGAGCTGCGTGGACTCGGCAAGGAACGTACGCTCGATCACGCGCTCGAGTTGTATCATGCCAACATGAAAGCGGTGAACACGGTGGAGGCGCCAACGACGGTGGCGCCGGCAGTCAACAGCGCCGTGTCGGTCGAGGGGGAACGCGTGCGCGCGAAGCTCAAACCGGGCTCGTGGAACGTGATTGTGACGACCGCCCGATAACACAGCACGGACACGCTGTGCACGACGTCCATGAAGGGGAAGTGATGTTCGAGCGCGAACCGGTCGTTGGCAATATAACAACGCAGATCGCCAAGATTATCGGCATGCGCGTGGTCTCGGGCGAGTTTGCGCCCGGCGACGCGCTGCCGGTCGAAAGCGAACTGTGCAGCGCGTACGGCGTGAGCCGCACCACGCTGCGCGAAGCGGTCAAGCAGTTGGCGGGCAAACGGCTCATTGCCGTTTCGCCCAAGATCGGCACACGTGTCCTGCCCTTCTCCGACTGGAACCTGCTCGACCGCGATGTGCTCGCGTGGCGCCTCAATGCGCAGTTCGACTCGAAGATCGTCGAAGACATATTCGAAATGCGTATCTGCTTCGAGCCGCGCGCGAGCTTTCTCGCGGCGCGCCATGGCAAGGAAGAGACCTTCCAGATCATCGAGCGCCGCTACCTGGAACTGGCGAGCGCTTACGGCCAGTCTGCCCAGCATGGCGCCTCGGACATACGCGCGGCCGCCGACGCGAATCTCGAGTTCCATCTCGCCATCATCACGGCCTCGCAGAACGGCATGTTCATCACGATCGGCAACGCCATCAAGGCCGCGCTGCGCGTGTCGTCGGAAATGATGCAGCGCCAGGCCGCGAAGCCTAGCGAAGACCTCGAACTGCATGATGCCGTGCGCCGGCACATCGTCGCGCGCGAAGCCGACGCTGCGGCGGCTGCGATGACGCGCCTGCTCGAGCAGTCGCGCGACCGGATTCTGCGCTATACGATCGCGCCTTGACGAGCGCAGGCGCGCGTTGCCGCGCTGTGCCGATTGCACCACCCTCCACTACGCACGGCTTGCGCGCCGCCGCTACCCGTGCGCACCCTGGTCAGCGTCCCCTTCCGGCCACTATGCAGAAATCGTCACGAGTCGCACGCTAATCGACCAAGACGCGCCGATTTTCGCTACCTAGACTGCAATCGCCGATCCCGCCACGTTACGCGGCAACGCGAAACCCGCAGGCGTGCTCCGCAACAATCCCAAATCGCACTCGCCGGCACTGCAGCACGGAGCGTCCGGCATTGCCCAACATGCACCTGAGGGGAAGTGAAAAGTGAAATTGAAGGTTAAGCACTCCGCACTTGTAGTCGCCTGGGCATTTTCATGTGCCGCCGCGCACGCCGACGTCGTCAAGATTGGTTTTGCGGCGCCGCTCACGGGCGCGCAGTCGAACTATGGCACCGACATGCAAAAAGGCGTGCAACTCGCCATCAACGATTTCAACGCCACGCATCCCGCCATCGGCGGCAAGCCCGTTTCGTTCGAACTCGACTCGCAGGACGACCAGGCTGACCCGCACACGGGAACCGTGGTGGCGCAACGCCTGATCGACGACGGCGTCAGCGGCATCATCGGCCACTTCAACTCGGGCACCAGCATCCCCGCCTCGGATCTGTACAACCGCGCCGGCCTGCCGCAAATTTCGATGGCGACCTCGCCGGTGTACACGGCACGCGGCTACAAGACGACGTTTCGCCTGTTGACGAGCGACGCGCAGGCCGGCCGCATCGTCGGCTCTTATGTGGTGAAGACGCTGCACTACAAGCGCATTGCGATCATCGACGACCGCACCGCATACGGCCAGGGCATTGCCGACGAGTTCGCGAAGGCCGTCGAGGCCGCCGGCGGCACGGTGATCAAGCGCGACTACACGAACGACAAGGCACTGGACTTCTCTGCAATCCTGACCAACCTGAAGGGCCTCAATCCGGACGCCGTGTTCTACGGCGGCGGCGACGCGCAATCGTCGCCGATGATCCGCAAGATGCGCCAGCTTGGCATCAAGGCGGCGTTCGTGACCGGCGAAATGTCGCGCTCGCCCACCTTCCTCAAGATCGGCGGCAGCGCGGCCGAAGGCGCGATCGTGTACATGGGCGGCCTGCCGAAGGAAAAGATGCCCGGCTTCGCCAGCTACGCCACGCGCTACAAGGCGCGCTTCGGCGAAGATCCCATCACGTACTCGCCGTACTCGTACGACGGCACGATGGCGCTTCTCAACGCGATGAAGGACGCGAACTCGACCGATCCGAAGGTCTACGGCCCCTACCTCGACAAGCTGGCGATCAAGGGCGTGTCGGCTGCGACGATTTCGTATGATTCGACCGGCGACCTTAAGGATGCCCCCGTGACCATCTACAAGGTCCAGCACGGCGATTTCAAGCCGGTCGACACGATCGCGGGCAATTGATGTCGTTCGCGGGTCCAGCATGGACCCGCTGAATCCGCACTGATCGGCCTCGGCCATCGGTGCGGATGGGTGCGTCTCCCGCCTGGCCCCATACGCTTGCCCCCAGGTGCCAGATCGCCCCTATCGGGTGTTCCCGCAATCGGGCATGACCGTTGCGCCCACGCCTCGTACGCGGCGGCATCGCCGCCCGTCGAAAGCGAAGGGAGACAGTCATGAGACAAACCGTATTGGGCGTCTACGACAGCTATGGGAGCGCACGTTCCGCGCAAAAGGCACTTGGCGACGCCGGCGTCGCGCAAGCCGATATCGCCATTTACTCAATGTCGGTCGAGGCCCCAGAGGAAAAAGGGCCGCGTGTGTATGCAACGGGCTCGAGCGACACGGGACAACACACGCCGGTATTCGATCAACTCGAACGCTTGTTCGCGCGGCTCTTTACGCACGGCGCCTATCCGCCGGAGACCGAAGATTACCGCGAGTTCATCCGTCGCGGCGGAGCCGTCGTCAGTGCGGACGTTTCCGAAATGCAAGTGAATCTGGCGCGCGAGGTAATGCGCAGCGCGGGCGCAGCGGACATCGAGGAACGCAGCAGTGCCTGGCACAACGCTTCGTCGGGCATCGCGCCCTCCCGCAGCACGGCTCGGGTGGCCGGCAGTTCGCACGAGACATCGCCCGAGGCGGCAGCCGAAACACGGCATGCGGCATTTTCCTCTGCAGTGCCAACCGTAGTCAGCGGCATGCAGCAGGTCACAACGCACGCAACAACGGTGCCCGAGCGAGCCCCGAGCGCCGCCAAAGCGCAGCCGACATCGGCGAGAGGCCTGGTGGGCGATCCTGTCATGGGCACCCCGCTCGACGACGCATCCTACGAGACGGAAGTCCGCAAAGACTATGACGCAAACTACGCGGACTCAGGCATGTCCTATGAAGAATATTGCGCAGCTTACGAGCACGGCGCAACGCTAGGCCAGGACGAACGGTATCGCGGACACGACTGGCAAGGGATCGAGCCGAGTGCTCGCGAGGATTGGGAGTCGCGCTACCCGGAAAACGGCTGGGAAAGATTCAAGGCCGCCGTGCGCCACGGCTGGGAACGCATGAAGAGGGTTTGACGCCGCCTGCTTCCACCTGCCTTTACCTGTTCCCAGGCTGCTGACCCAGGCAGCCTGGGAACACGCGTTCGATTCACCGACTTCGTCTCCCCCTCCTCCTTCCCCTCCCAATACGCGGCGCGCGCCCATCGCGTTTGCGGATTTCCTTCCGTTCCAGCTTGGTTCATCGCCTCGTCAGCGGCCTCCGGCCGTACTCCCGCCGTTCAATCTTGCATATTCGTATACCCCTGGAAGGACTCGTAAGCGATTGGCCAAAGGCCACGCTGATTCCTGCTTCATGCAAGCGCTCTGGAAGCGAAGATTTGCCTCGCCGCACGCCGATTGCCCCCCGATCGGCGTAAGGCGGGGCGCGCTTCCCCCTTCTCGGCGCGCCCCTTTTTTGTTCCATTGCGCCAAGGAGGCCCATCATGACCAGCCCTATCGGTTCGAGCAGTATCGCGCACACGTCCTCGTTGACGACGCTGGGCGAAAACCGCAACACCAGAAACTCCAGCACGGGAGGCACCGCCGGTAACCCCTTTCCGCAGCAGGAAACCGTGAATCCGGCCACGCCGGTCGGTCCGCTCGGCCACAACATCAACACTTCGGCATGACCACTACGCCCTCACGGGAGCCGTCGACGCGGCGCTCGCCCATGTGCCTGACACCACGGTTGTCAACGCATCTGGGGCGCGCCGCGTCGGCCATTGCCCTCGCCTGCCTCGCGCTGCCGCTCGACGGCTGTGCCGTGGTGGCCTTTCCATGCCGGGTCGCATCGGCCACGCTGAAGATCGTGCCGCTGGTCGGTCACCCCGCAGCCGTGCCGTTCGACGCGTGCGCGGCGGCGGTCGACTGATCGAGGTCCAGCCGATGAAACGGGCGTCATTGATCGCTTTCGTTTTGAGCGCGGCATACCTGGCTGCGCCGCTCTCACCCGCGCACGCGGACACGCACTACGAAGGGCGAGTGCAAATCTACGTCGCGCCGAAGGCCCCCGCGCCAGCGAACCCGCCGAGCGAGGCGAGCGCAGTGAATACCGCGAGCGCGGCGCACGTGGCAAGCGCAGCGAAGCCGCCCGCACCGCCGGCGAAAAGGCGACGGTCGGCGCCCGTTGCACCGCCCACCCATCCGCGCGTTCCGGCGCCGGATGACTCGCCCTTTGCATTTCGCGGCATTGTGCTCGGCACGCCGCTGAGCGCGCTGCGGCAATCCGACATGGTGCGCGCGACGCCGCACGAGAGCGAACTGCTTTGCGAGACCGACATCGCGGGCAGCGACATCGGCATGATGGTCAAGAGTTACACGAGCCAAACGGTCGCTTGCCGGTGGGCGCACCACACGGCGCAAGGCTGGACGCCCTCGCGCGCCGTCGTGGACGGCGTGCCCGCGGTGGACCACATCCTGCGCTTTGCGCACGCATCGGCCGGCGACCCGCTGCGGCTCTATGAAATGTCGTTCGTCGTGGACTCGACAACGGCATTCGACCTGCGCAACCTGCTCGCCTCGCGCTACGGTGCGCCGCGCGTGCTTGGCGCGTCTTCGCTGCCGCTGCTCGTGTGGGAGAACGCATCGAGCACGATCACCATGTGCCTGCTGCCCTACAGCCAGCGCGCGACGCTCACATACCTGCTCAAGCCCGCCACGCCGCGCGCCAAAGGCAGCAAGAAGACGCTCAAGCTGAGCCAGTTCGGCGAAGGCTGAAACGGCGCACGCCAACCCGTCGCCGCCCGGACGAACTCGACGAAGCCGCTGAATTTGCTAAATCCGATGAATCACTCTTGCACCCGCTCCTCCGCCATGCCATTCGATCAATCGGAATCCTCAATTTCCAGCGCATGCCGCACGACTCGTTCGAAAGGCCTGCCGTACGTGTTGCTGTGCGCGTCGCTCGCCGCGGCGCTCGCTGGCTGCGCGACGCCGGAGTCGATCGTCAACACGCCCATGACGCCACCGCTCGCGGAACCGCTGCTGAACGTAAATACCAGCGGCGCGATCTATCAGTCGGGCACCGCCATCTCGCTGTACGAAACACCGCGTGCTCAGCGAATCGGCGACGTGCTCACGATCCGGCTGTCCGAAACCTATAGCGGCAACGATGTCGCGAATGCCGCCGCGAAGCGCGACAGCAACATTACAGCCACGGCTGCCGACCAGTCGACCGGCGCGGCGGCGCGACTCGCGCGCCTGTTCAATATCGGCTCGGCTTCGACCTCGTTCAACGGCAGCGGCAATCACTCGCTTTCGAGCGACATGACCGGCACACTGGCCGTCACGGTCATCAGCAAGACGCCTACGGGTAATCTGGTGGTATCCGGGGAGAAGATCATCGCGATGAGCGGTGAGCATCAACGGTTGCGGCTTTCCGGGATCGTTAATCCTAACGATGTGGAGGCCGATAATTACGTTGAGTCGGGGAAGATTGCTAATGCCCGGATCGAGCAGGTGGGGCGTGGGTTGCTCAATGATGCGACTACCGTCGGGTGGTTGCAGCGTATGTTTCTTAGTGTGCTTACGTTTTGAGTTTTTTTGTTGTCCTTGGACGCTTGGGTGTTTTCTTGTTTTCACGTCGGTATGCAAGTGCCGCCCCGCACAGGGGCAACACTTGCATACTGCCGCGAAAATAAGAAAATGCCAATGGTTTAAAAAACGAGCTCAAAGAGACGATCAGTCTTCCTCACCATCAGGTATTTCACCTTCAAACTCATCGCCATACTCACTGCCGGCTTCACCGGCCGGCTCCCGAGCAGCATGCTCACCAAACCGCTCGGCAAACCCCACCTCGCCATCCGGCACAAACACATACCCGTGCCCCCACACCGTCTGAAGATACCGCGGCTCAGAAGGATCGGTTTCTATGAGCCGCCGCAAACGCCAGATCGCGACATCGAGACTACGGTTCCGATACCGCCCAGCCTCCCCATACACGATTTCGATAATGCGCTCGCGCGAAAGAATCGTCATCGAATGATTGACGAACAGCTTGAGAAACGCGAATTCGCTCGAACGCAGCGGCATGCGAACTTCGTCGCGATACAGCTCCCGCGAACGAAAATCGAGTTCAAAAGGGCCAAAGCGAAACGATTCCCGGCTCTCCGGCGCGCCCGTGAGGTTCGATATGCTGCGCCGGCGCATGACTGAACGAATGCGCGCCACCAGCTCGCCCGGATCGAATGGCTTGCCCACGTAATCGTCGGCGCCGAATTCGAGGCCCAGCACGCGGTCGATCACTTCGTTGCGCGCAGTGAGCATGATGACCGGCAAGTCGTCGCCGCTTTCGCGCAAAGCGCGCAGCGCGCTGATGCCATCCACTTCCGGCATCATGATATCGAGCACGACAACCTGCGGCCGCTCGGAGCGCAGCCGCTCCTGCATCGCACGCACGGAGGGCAGCGTCGTGACAGTAAAGCCACGCATCTGCAGATATTCGGCCGTGACGTCGCGCACGACCGGATCGTCGTCGACGAGAAAGATATTATTTGCCATGCGTAAATCGTAAGGGACGAGAACGAGCCGGTACAGGCCCGCAGCCTTACCAATCCTTTCCCGCGCGTCGCGCGAGACACCGGTTTTACTGGTCGCACGAAGCGGACTGGAATGAATTGCCCAACTGCGTCTGGTCGATCACCATGCTGTCCACCAACCCCTTCAGCTTCACCGCCGCGCTCGAATACCGGTCCGTGCCAAGGCCGCGCACTTCGTAACGCCCCGTAATGGCAATATGGTTATGCATGAAGATCGTCAGATTGATCGTCGAAAGATAGGCCCGGCTTTCGTCGCTGAACGTCGGCTTGCCGAATTCGATCGATGCGTTGTACAGGAGGCGCCCTTCACAACTCACCGGCTCGGTTCCGGCGCCGTAGACATCCGAAGTCACGCCGCGCTGCGCGAGCACGAGCTGCAACGACGGCACGAAGTCTCCCGACGTGACCATGGGATTGTTCTCGATGCAGATCGAACTGAGATTGACCGGCCGCCCCGACACGAATTTAGGCGAGGAGTAATTTGACGCGACCGCGTATCCCGCCTGGATCACGGAGCCGGTCGCATCGGCCGCGGTGATGAGCGCCCATGCGCAGCCGTTTAGCGCGAGCGCCGCGGCACACGCGGCGCCGAGTTTCACCGTGCGTGCGCTCGCACGGCTGACGGATGACACGATTTCATGTGGCATGGGAGCGGATACCCGATGCGTTGATGGGCTGCGCGGAACATGACACGTTCCCGACAGGACTCGCCAAGCATGATCGGTGCAAAGCGATACGCGCGATGGCCGGGACATCGGTCAATGTTGAATGCCACTTTCCACTTCTTCAAAAACCTCCCGTTCGGTAAGGGGTTAAACGGCGCTCATAGGCGCCTTTTCAACGCAGAGGCGCGCACCACAAGCGCTCGACGACCTTCGGTGATTACGGCGCGCCGCTGCACGTGTAATGTTTCGTAAGCGCTCCTGCATTCTCCCCGCTGAGTGAGACATTGCGGATTCACCGCCGCGCTATTGTTCTCACTGCGGCGCCTCGCGCCTTTGCGACGCCGGACGAGCCACACGCTGCCCCTGTCTTTCCCCTGCTATTTCAACATCATCATGGCTGCCATGAACCGAGAACCGAAAATCCGTCGCGCCCCCTTCTTCAAGCGCGGCCTGAACGCTGCTGCGATCGCGCTGTTCGCGTCGCTCGCTGGCTCGCCGTTCGCGCACGCTGCAAGCTTTCACTGCCCGCATAACGCGTCCGCTTCTGAGCGGCTCGTGTGCAACGATCCGACGCTCTCCGCGCTCGACGACAAGCTGGCCGCGCTCTATCGCAGCGCATTCGATGCGAGCACCGATACGACCGCGCTCGAAGCCGACCGCGTGAGCCAGTGGCAATGGCGCCAGCACAACTGCAAGGACAAGGCGTGCGTGACGGACTGGTACGACCGACGCATCGCCGAACTCGAAGGCGATCTCAAGCATGGCAGGCAGGCTGCCGTGCGCCGCGTGAAGGAAGGCGTCGTCGAACAGCAACTGGCCCCGTCCGCACAGGAAGCCGTGCTCGAAATGCACGGCATCCCGCCCGCGCCGAAGACCGATGGCGCAGCGGCCGCCCCCTCTGCGGACAGCGCGAAAAGTGTGAAGAAAGCGGGCGCGAAGGTCGCGTCTGCCGAAGCCGATGCGTCGCTGCACCTGCAAAAGATGCCGAGCGGCGTGGCCGCCGACGCGCGCCAGACGAGGCTCGCGCAAGCGCAAGCGCAAGCACACGCGCATCGCCTGCCCGCGAAAGATGCCGCACCGTCCGGCGACGTCTCGGCGATGACCGCGAAAATGGCGGGCGCGAACTCGGCATTCGCCAAAGCGGCAGGCATGGCGTCCATCGACGCGCCGGCCGCGCAGCGCGCGAATCCCGCAGCCAACGAAGCAACCGCGAAGCCGGCGGCGGACCAGGCGAGCGCACAGCAGGGCGTGAGCGCACTCAACTGCGCATCCGTCGCGTCGACGCAATCCGCGCACGCGACGCAGGCATCCATCGAGCAAGGCGCCGTCGCCATGAAGTAAGGGGCCATGTAAGCTACAGCAAGAATTCTGCGGTCGCGCGCTGTTCTTCCGGTAGTCGATATCAAATAAAATACGGCGATGAGTCCACACGTTCTCATCGTCGACGACGATCCGGTCGTGCGCGATCTCCTCTCCAGCTTTCTTCGGGCCAACGGTTTCGAGGCCTCGGTGCTCCACGACGGCACGCATCTCGGCGCGCGGCTGGAACGCGAGCGGCCAGCGGTCGTCGTGCTCGACGTCATGATGCCCCGCACCGACGGCTTGCGCGCCCTTGCCGCCCTGCGCGCGCAAGGCGACGACATTCCGGTGATCTTCGCGTCCGCGCGCGGCACGGTGGGCGACCGCATTGCGGGTCTCACGCTGGGCGCGGACGACTACGTTGCCAAGCCCTTCGATCCCCAGGAATTGCTGCTGCGTATCCAGACCGTGCTGCGCAGGCGCGGCAACGGCCCCGCGGGCGCACCCGTGGCTCGCGAGCGCTATCGCTTCGGCGCATTCGAGCTCGATTTCATGGCGCGCACGCTCGAACGCGACGGCAAGCGCGTGCCGCTGCGCAGCAGTGAGTTCGTGCTCCTGAAGATTTTCACGGAGCATCCCTACCGCGTGCTTTCACGCGTGCTGATTCACGACCTGCTCCACGCAGACGGCCTGGAATTCAACGAGCGCAGTCTCGATGTACCGGTCTGGCGCCTGCGGCGCGTGATCGAAGACAATCCCGCGCAGCCGCGCTACGTACAGACCCTGCGTGGCAAGGGCTACGTGTTCGTGCCGCAGAGCGGGGTCGGCATCGAAGGCGACATCGACAATCTCCCAGCAGATGACAGCGGCCGCAGCCTGAACGCGTAATGGCATGAACAATCCGTTGAATACGCTGTTCGGGCGCATGGCGCTGATGTCCGCGCTCCTGCTGTTCGCCATTCAGGCATGCTGGTTCGTCGTGTTCGCGCCGCAGCCGCGCCGCCACGAAGTGGAAGGCTTCGAGCGCGGCCTGCTGCTCATGCTGCATGCTGCGACCAGCGCAGCGCCCGGTACGGCGACGAGCGCGGCACCCAGCACGCCCCCCAACGAAATGGACCTCGCGCCGGCGCTGCGCGTGCATCTCGTGCCCACCTGGAACATGCCCGCCGACGTGCAGCTCGAAGTGCCCATGCGCGAGCCGCTCGCCGACTTGCGCAAGCAACTCCTGCGCGACCTGCCGCCCGGCACCGAGATTCTCGCCGACCTGCGCCATCGCGAAGCCCTGTGGGTGCGTTTCGCGGGCCAACCCACGTGGATCGTCGCGCCCGTCGATCTGCCGCCCCCGCGCAACCTGCTGCCGCTGTTCGGCTCGATGCTCGCCATCTCGCTGCTTCTCGCGCTGCTCGCCATGTGGCAAATGCAGCGCCCGCTTTCGCTCGTGGCCCAGGCCGCGCGCGCGTTCGGCACCGGCCATCGTCCCGCGCCCGTCAAGCAGCATGGGCCGCGCGAATTGCGCGAACTGATCGGGTCGTTCAACGGCATGATGAAACAGCTCAACGAAGCCGACGACGATCAGGCCGTCATGCTCGCGGGCGTCGCTCACGATCTCAAGTCACCGCTCACGCGCCTGAAGCTGCGTGCGAGCATGATGGGCTCGGAGCGCGAGCGCGAACAGCTCATCCGCGAAGTCGATTCGCTGAACGATATCGTCCAGCAGTTTCTGGAATTCGCCCGCCAGCGGCCCGAATCGGGTCCCGAAGTGGAAGTCGATGCGCTGCTGCGCGAGCAGTTCTTTTCCGACGCCGGCGACGACGACGATGCGCTCTTCAGGCTCGATCTGCGCGCGGGCTCGGCGTTCCGGCTGCAGCGCTCGCTGCTCGACCGGCTCGTGTCGAATCTCGTCGACAATGCGCTCGAACACGGCGTGCCGCCCGTGGAAATCGCCACGCGCCGCGAAGGCGCGCAGTGGATCGTCGAAGTGCGCGATCATGGCCCCGGCATCCCGCCCGAGCGCGTGGCCGCGGCGCTCAAACCCTTCGTACGCCTTGACGAAGCGCGCGGCGGCGAAGGCCATTGCGGGCTGGGGCTCGCTATCGTGACGCGCCTCACGCGCAATCAGGGTGGCCGCTGCGAGTTGTCCAATCATCCCGAAGGCGGGCTGCGCGTGCGTATCGCGCTGCCGGCCGATGCACGGGCAGCTGTGTAAGTCCCTTGTTGCCCTCTGCTTACCCGTTGATTCGACGCTGCGCGCGGCTCAGACCACGAGCCGGCCACGCAGACGATTCACCGTTTCGGGCGCAAGGCCGAGACCCTCGGTGAGATAGCGGTTGAGGTCGCCGTAGCTGCCCTGCACTGCGTCGAACGCGGCCTGCAGATAGCTGGCCTGCACGGGCGGCGTCAGATTGGCCGAATCCACGCCCGTTGAGCGCCACGCATCCGTCAGCATGAAATCCTTCACGATGATTTCGAGCGGCACGTTTGCGATCAGCAGCAACAGCGCGCACGCCCAGCCCACCACGTCCACGCCGGTCCCACCCGTGATCAGCAGCGGCCCCGGCGCGTCCGCGATATGTTCGAGCAGCGCGCCGTAGATCGAACATTGCATGCGGCCTGTTACGAGCGTGCGCCAATGCATTTGCATCGCCGCATCGAGTTCGCCGGCCAGCATGCCCGCGAACGAAGGCGGCTCGAGTGTGCCCAGCACATTGAGCGCGAGGTAACTCGCGGTGCTGGGCGTCACGTCGGGCGCCGCGTCGATTTCCGCAGGCGTGCGCAGATCGTAGACATTGGAAAGCGCCATGCGCTCGAGCGTCGCGGCGTCGGCTGCGTTCGGGGCGAGCGCGTCGGAGCGGTAAATCAGGGCGCGGCGCACGTGCGCGCCGTCGCTCGTCGAGTAGCCCGGCGCCGCGCCGCCCAGATCGCGGAAGTTCGCGACGGAACCGATGACAGGCGTCGGCGCATCCTGCGCGCCGTCGCCTCCCGTGTATTCGCCGCCACACGCACTCAACAACGTGCTGGCGCAACCGCTCAGCGCCAGCAGGCTCACCGTGCCCTTGAGCAACGCGCGGCGCGGCGGGTTGGCGAGTGCGCCGCCACTTCGGTTGAAGTTGCCGGTCGCGGCCACATGCAAACGCTTACGCGCCTGCGCGAACGAAGAAGTGTAGGCGGAGAAAGGCAAATTCATCGGATGGCAGCTTATGTAGGGAGCCCGCCGTTCGAGCGGGCCGCTGCAACGTCGCGCGTCGCATGCGTTCGGAAAGGGCGCAGTTTACCGGCAGATGCGCCTGAAAAGGTAAAAGCGCAAAACGCCGTAATAATTTTTTCCGATTCACGGGGCATTGCGCACCGATATTCTTCGCCGGTTTTTACTTATATTCTTACCGGACCTTTCCATTTACGCAAACCAGGTAATTCCTGTGCTAATGCGCGGATATTTCCCGTTTCAATCCATGCCTGAATATCGGCCGCGCGGGGTATTTTCTTTATAGATCCTTCAAGTTCTTTCCAAATATTATTCTTGACGCTCTTTGTCGCGCTTTTATAATCGCCCCTGAATTCAGGCATTCGCCTGGGCCACCGTGGCAGTCGTCGACTGCCCCTGGGAGTACCACGTCATGTACAAAGGCAGTGTGACCGAAGAAGCGCGTGAAGTGCTGCGCGCAATCGAGCTGATCCAGCTGGGCGCACGCATGCCTGTGCTCGAAAAAGAACTGACGCTTTCGCGCAATCGTTTGATCAGGCTTTACCGGGAACTCAAGAACGCTTCGCCGCCCAAGGGCATGTTGCCGTTTTCGGCAGACTGGTATTTCACGTGGCTGCCGAACATTCATGCGTCGCTCTTCTACAACATCTATCTGTTCCTTGCGGATAGAGCGAAATGCAGCCGGCTCGACGCCCTCACGCGGGCGTACCGCCTTTATCTCGAGCACTGCGAGAGCGCCGAAACCGAACGCGTGCTGAGCTTCACACGGGCGTGGACGCTGCTGCGCTTCTTCGAAGGCGGCCTGCTCACGCTGTCGAGCTGCACCGTTTGCTCCGGCCGTTTCGTGCGCCACGTGCGCGACGCACACAAACCCACCGCCTGCTGCATTTGCATGCCGCCCGCGCGCGCCGGTATGACGCGCGCCGCACGCGCGAGCCGCACTACGGAAACCGACACCCCGGCGGCCACCTCCGCCACGCGAGGCCGTGCCGCAGCAACGCTGGGCGAGCTTTCGGGCACCATGCGCGAAACCATGCGCGACACGCTCGCCGAAGTCACGCGCGCCCTCGATCCCAAGCGTTCCGCGAACCGCTTGCGCCTTGTCGCTTCGGTTCCCGTCTAGGCGCAAGCGGCACGTTCCTTACGTCACATCCTCATCGCACTCTGCATCCGCCTGCAGAGCGCGAATATCGCATGCGCAAATCCGGCAGATTGCTTTGTGATCCTGATGAACGTGCTGATTCTGGCGAAGTTCGCATTGCTGCGCCGCAAGCTCAATGGCGTGTGAGTGGGCGGCCTGCCAGATCTCCCAGGCGATCTGCGCGCCGCTGTGCGAATAATCGTCGTTTTGATCGCGCTCGAGCGCATCGGGCAGACGCGTGTGGACTTGCAGATAGTGCGTGCGATAAAGCGCCTCGAAAATCTCGCGGCGTGACGGGCGCTTCAAGCTCGCCTCTTCGCGAACGTGACCGGATTTGTAAGGCGAAGAGACTTGATCCACATGCGACGTCGAGGCGTACTTCTTCTTGCGGGTGGGGAGGATCACGTATTCGTCGCGCGGCAATACCCACACGACGTTCCGGATATCGATATTGTCGCAGGCTGGGCAAAAAAATTGGCCGCGGAATATCGCGAATTTTTCTGCGTTATTCGTGAGTCGTTTCAGCACCGGACCTGCGATTATTGTGGGCATAAGAAAGTCGAAAGGAGTCGACCATGCAAATCGCGGCGGCGACACAGTTCGCCAACAGCAGCGCCAACACGAGCACACACCGTGCGGGCGCGGCTTCAGACCAGGCAGAACAGGACGGCACGCAGTCGAGCAACGATTCGACGACCGTCGCGTCGTCCACATCGCAGGGCGATGCCGTGCAGATTTCGCCGCAAGGCTATGCTGCCGCGTCAACTGACGATACCGCGGACAGCGACGACGCCGCGGCCGACGCGGCCGGCGCGAGCGATACCAGCGATGCCAGCGATGCCACTGACACGAGCGACACAACCGACGCAACGTCGACGCCGGCCAGCGCGCAGCCCCTGAAATCGCTCGTTTATGGCGCGTTAGGACTCGAGCGTCCCGACGCGCCCGCCGACCCGAACCACACGTATACGCTTGGGCGCTGGATCGCGGCGGGCATTACGCTCGGCGGCATCATTTCGCTGTTTATCTGAGCGCGCTGCGTCGCAATCCGGCGCGCATAATGGTTCGGAGACCCGATGATATGGGCGACAAGTCGGCTATCATCACTGCCGGCAAGACCATCAATCCATAACGGTCCACGAGGTCCACCCGTGGCTCTCAGCGCCTTTGCCACTTCGCAAGCCGTTGCGCTCGCCGCCATCGCTGCCGCGGCCGTCGCGCTCGTCAAGGGGGCTGCGGCAGGTAGGTGCGCCAGGCGAGCGACACACCGTCTCGCGCCGTATAACCTGCCGCATCGCCTGTCCAAATCCGCCAAACTGGCGGAATCCGCCGATTGATCTTCGCGGCGATGTGGCCCATATTCAAACAAGTGCAGGCACCGGTTTTGCGACAATTCGTCAATCGAAGCGAAAGCGCACTCCCCCATGCTCAACGCCCCTGGTCACGACGATTCCGATCCGTCGGAGTGCCCCTACTGCGGGACCAGGTTCAATGCGCCGCTCGCACTCTGCCCTCAATGCGGAGCGAATCAACAGGCCGCTGCCGCCCGCATCGCAGCCGCGAGCGAAGGCCTGCCGGACGAACGCGCACACGGGGTAGCCGAGCGCCTACGCGCGAACCTGGGCACGCTCCCGGGCGCCCTTGGCGGCAATCGGGCCTACGACGGCGAGTACCCTTCGATCGACGAGGAACACGTTGCCGAGCCCAAGCGGCTGGCGCGCTATGCGTGGGCGGGTCTCGGCGCGCTCGCGATCGCGCTCACCGGTTTTGCGTTCCTGCATCGCAGCGAATGGGAGCCGAAGTTCGGCGCACAGGTGGTCGTGGGGTCCGTGATCGGGTCGAAGGGCACACAAGGCGTACAGGGCACTAGTGGCACCCTCGCCGCGCTGCCTAACCGGCCGCCCACCGTCCTGCCGCGAGCGAACGCGGCGCAGCGCCACGTCGCCCAGGAAAATGCGCCGACCGTCTCACGCCCGGCCGCCGCGCCGCGCTATGCGAGTGCGCATCCCGAGGTCGCGAGCAATCTGGCCAGCGCGCGTCTGAATCTCGACAAGAACAACCTCTGGCCCGCACGCAGGGCGCTCACGAGTGCGCTCGCCGTCGAGCCCGGCAACCCTGACGCGCAGCAGTTGCAGGCCGACCTCGTCGCGCGCGAGCAGCAGCGCGACGCATTGATCAGCGAGGCTCGGCAATGCGAGCATGAGCGCCAATGGGCTTGTGTGCGGCAAAACGCAGGGCATGCGGTGGAAGTCGACGCATCGAGCCGCGAAGCGAGGCACCTGCTCACGCTCGCCAGCACCGAGCACCGGCCGCCCGCCGGCAAGCGCAATGGCCGGGCGTGGCCATGGGAAAGCCAGTATGCGCAGGCAGGCGACAGCCGCTCTCGCCAGGATCCCCTCTTCTGGCATCACTGATCGGCCCCTTAGGCAGTACTTGCAGTTGATTTGTGAACGATGAATAATATTGAACGACGTTCAATATTATTCATCGTTCACATGTCCACGCCCACGCCCGCTTCCCCAGGCCGCCGCGACCGTAAACGTCTGCAGACCCTGGAACATCTCGCGCGCACCGCCGCCGCGCTCTTCGAAGCTCGCGGTTACGAACCGGTGACCATGGAGCAGATCGCCGCCGCCGCGGACGTGGCCAAGGGCACGCTGTACAACCATTTCCCGGTGAAAGAGGCGGTGCTCGCCCATTGGCTGCATCTCGAATTGGCAGCGAATCTCGCAGCGCTGCACACCAGGCTCGAATACACACCGGGCTTCGCTGCGGGCGCGCGGCTCGTGCTCGATCATTGCGCGAGCTGGTGCGAGGCGCACCCGGACTATCTCGCGCCTTACCTGCGGTTTCGCTTTCTCGGCATCGGCACGGAGCCTTCGCCGTCGCGGGACAGCGAGCAGCTCAGCGACATCGCGGATACCTTTGCCTGGCTCGTCCGGCGCGCGCAGGCGCAAGGCGAACTGCGCGACGATCTCGACGCGGCGCGGCTCGCCCTCTCGTTCCACCACCTCTACCTCGGCGCCATGCTGCGCTGGCTGGCCGAACCGCGCCTGAAACTGCGCAAGGAGTTTGCCGCTGCGGTCGATTTGTTCCTGCACGGCGCGGCCCTGCCCGCGCAGGCGGCCCGGAAAACACCCGCTAAAGCCGCGCCGAAACCGAGGAAAAAGGCCCCATGAAGCTACTGATTGCGACCTACGGCACCGAAGGTGATGCGCGCCCGTTCGCCGCGCTTTGCCGCAGCTTGATGGACGCGGGCCACGAAGCGCGCCTGCTCGCCGACGCCGCCACGCTCGGCAGCGCCCACGCACTCGGCGTGCCGGCCACGGCGCTGGCCGGCGACATTCGCGGCATGCTTCGCCCGGACCACGCGATCGCTGGCGCCGTCGCGAGGGGAGGTGGCTTCAACGAGACCGCACGTGCGCTCGCGAAGATCGCCAACGAAAACGCGCAGTCATGGATGCGCACCATCGTCGAGGCGGGCGAGGGTTGCGATGCGATTCTGGTTGCCGGGCTGGCCGCGTTCGTGGGGCTTTCCGCGGCGGAGTATCTCGGCGCGAAAGGCATCGGCTCGGGCATGATCCCGATCACGCCGACTGCGGCCTTTCCCTCGCCGTTCTTGCCGCCCAGGTGGGTGCCTCGCGTGCTCAACCGCGCCAGCCACGCGCTGGTGAACGGCCTGCTCTGGAAGGCGTTCCGCGACAGGACCAACGCCGCGCGCGCGATGTTCGGCCTGCCGCCGCGCAAGGCGGTATGGAAGGACCACCCGATGGTGTATGGCGTCTCGCCAGGTCTGCTGGCCGCGCCTGCCGACTGGCCCGCCAACGCGCATCTATGCGGACAGTGGCTGGCGCCGAGCCCGGCATGGACGCCACCGGCTGCGCTGGCGCGCTTTCTCGCTGCGGGAGACGCGCCCGTCTACATCGGCTTTGGCAGCATGACGGGCTTCGACAATGCGCGGCTGCTCAATGCCCTGATCGAAGCGATGCAGGGCCGGCGCGCACTCTTCTACCCGGGCTGGAGCGGCATCTGTCCACAGGCGCTTCCCGAAAACTTTTTCGTCGTCGGCGACACGCCGCACGACTGGCTGCTCCCGCGCACCGCCGCCGTCATTCATCACGGCGGCTCCGGTACTTCGCACTCCGCAGCACGCGCAGGGGTGCCTTCCATCGTGACGCCGTTCGCGGGCGACCAGTTCTTCTGGGCGGAGCGTCTGCGCCAGGCTGGCGTCGCACCGCCAGCGGTCGACGGACGCCAGCCCAACGCCCGAGCGTTCGCGAACGCACTCGACTTTGCCGCCAGCGAAACGGTGCGAAGCCGCGCCCGCGCACTAGGCGAAACGATGCGTGCGGAAAACGGCGTGGCGAACGCGGTGGCCGCCCTCGAGCGCATCGTTGCGGTCGATGTGCGCGAGGGCGCCTGACGTCAACCGGTCAGTGAAGCCGCGATGGCCTTCCTGAACGGCATCAGTTTCGAAGCCGCGCGCAGCATGAAGTCGCGCGCCAGTTTCGCGGGCGCGCTGTTGTTCGTATAGACGTCGGTGATGAACCGGGTCGCGAGATAGAGCGGCTTCGTCGCGCGGCGGTGCTGTGTTTCATAGCGCTGCAAAACCGAGGCGGCCCCGAGATCGAAGCCGCTCTTATGCGCTTCGATGATTCGGTTACCTAAGGTTTCCACGCCGAGCAACCCGAAATTGAACCCATGCGCGGTCACCGGGTGCATGCCGACCGCGGCGTCGCCCACGGCCGCGAAGCGTTTGCCGACGAAGCGTTCCGGATAAACGGCCACGAGCGGATACACATGCCGGGTGCTCGCCAGCTTCATCGCGCCCAGCCTGTGCATGAAACGATCCTCGATATGCCGCGCGAATGCGTCGGGCGCAAGCGCGGCGATCTCGTTGACCTGGCCCACGGGCAGCGTGAGCACGACCGACGACTGATGCGCGTTCGTCGAGCGCTCCGCGTTCATGGGCAGCAACGCGAGCGTCTGATCGTAGCCGAACCATTCCCACGCGGCGTGCTCGTGAGGCGCTTCATGCGTCATGCGGCAAACCAGCATCGCTTTGCCGAAATCGTGCATGCTGGCGGCAATGCCCATCATCTTGCGCGTGGACGAGAAGCGGCTGTCCGCCGCGACGATCAGCTTCGCCGAGAGCGTTTCGCCGCTCTCCAATGTCACGCTCGCCAGAGCGTCATCGGCTTTCACAGCGCTGACCTTTTGGGCCGCGAGCAGCGTCACGTCGCCATGCTCCGCCGTGCTTTGCCGCAGCGCCTCGTAGGCAGCCTTGCGAATCAGGTGATTGGAGACCAGCCAGCCCAGCTCCGCGTGGCCGCTCAGGTCGTGCCCGATCTCGAGCGCCCCCGGCGAGGGACCATTGAACACCCTGGCGCTGCGAAGCGGAGCCCGCGCGTGCGGGTCGATGAGATCCCAAAGCCCGAACCTGCGCATCGCGCGCACCGACTTCTGGGTCAGCGCGATCTCGCGCCCGTCGAACTGCGGCTCGCCGATGTCGGCGAGGCTCTGCTGCTCGACCATGACGATCTTGAGGCCAACACCACTGAGCGAGCGCGCAAGACACAGCCCCACCGGCCCGGCGCCTACGATTACGATATCTGCTTGCATGAATCGAACGATTGGAATGTGACTCAGACGGCTTGATCGGCTTGATCGGCTTGATCGACCTTCGCGATGCCGCGTTCGCGCAGGGCTTCGACCATGAGCGCGTCCATCGACTTCACGTGCCAGGCGAACCATTCGCGCAGTTCGCCCACCAGTGGCCGACCCGTGTCGAAGCGCCCCTCGTCGGCAACTTGCTGCGCACCTCGCCGACCACGTTCAGGACGTGCCGATGCTGGCTGGCATGGCAATGGCGCGGACCGAAGTTCATTACCTCCATCCACGCTTCTTCCTGCGCGAAATGCTGTTTGGTGTGCGCCGCCCACGCGTCGAACGCGCCGAGCCATGTTCCGTCGCTCGCGCGCGCGAGCGCGTCGAGCAGCGCGACGAACTCGGCATGCATCGTATCGGTCATGGGTTCGCCCAGTTGCAGATCGGGCGCGAGTGTCGGCGAGGGGCGCGGCGCGGGTGAGGTCATGAAGGAAGGTGACGGCGTTCAGGAACGGTGCGAAAAGCCCTCTCGGGCAATTTTTCAAGATACCGAGGCGCATAGAATTGCGCGCTGATTTTTAGCAAACGTCGCACGATCGGTCACTGAGGCCGATGGACGCGGGCTGAGCGCATGCAAGAAGCGATCAGACGAAAAGAAACATCGATTCCGGCGCAGCGCGGGGGGCGCGGGCCGCAAACGTGGAAGGATGCGAGGAGAGGTGCCGCAGACGCGAAAATACGCAGCCGCGCGGCGCGCGGCTCAAACCAGTTCGGCGAGATTGACGAGGGCGCGGTCGCCGTCGGATTGTGCTTCGTTTTCGGCGCGGAACGTCTTCTCGCTGTATGCGATGACCTTGAACCCGCCGCCTGCCGAACGCTCTATGGTGATACCCCAGTGCCAGCCGCCTTCCTGTTCGAATACGTGCAGCCTCGGACTCGATGGTTGGCTCGGCGATTGAAAAATATTCATTTGAAGCCTCCCGTGGTGGGAATATCGTCTCGGACGATTGCCTGGATAAGAATCAGTCTAAAAACCTCCCTGCTGCGACGCAATACGGAATTACGTGGACGTGAGAACCCTGAGGCGTTGCGCATTATTCGAGAATTACCCTGGTTATTATTCGACGCCTGGCAAATGTAAATGCCGCCAGCTACGCTCCCATTCCAGACTGCCAGACAGCGAGAGCCCGATGACTACCGTAACGAATGCCGCAACCCATTCCGCGTCCCCGTATCAGCTCGATCTTTCGCGGCATGCTCGCCGCGCACTGCTGGAAGGACCCACGCCGATCCAGCCATTGCCTCGGCTAAGCGACGAACTTGGGGGCGTGAATGTTTATGTCAAGCGCGACGATCTCACTGGCCTCGGCGGCGGCGGCAACAAGCTGCGCAAGCTGGAGTTCCTGGTGGGCGAAGCGCTGGCTGCGGGCGCGGACACCATCATCACCGTGGGCGCGCGCCAGTCGAACCATGCGCGCTTGACGGCGGCTGCGGCGGCGCAAGCAGGCCTGCAGTGCGAACTCGTGCTCACGCGGGCCGTGCCGCGCGAGGACTTCGAGTATCTGGAGAACGGCAACATCCTGCTCGACGACCTGCTCGGCGCACGCGTGCACGACCTGCCCGGCACGGCCAACGCACTAGAGTTCGCCCAGGCGCGCGCCGACGAGTTGCGCGCCCAGGGCCGCAAGGTCTACGTGTGCCCGTTGGGCGGGTCGAGCCCGGTGGGATGTCTGGGGTACGCGGCCTGCGCCGCCGAAATCATGACGCAGGCCCATGCACAGGGATTGAGCTTCGCGCGCATCGTCGTGCCGAACGGCAGCGGCGGCATGCACGCCGGGCTCGCCGCCGGCTGTGCGGCGCTGGGCATCGACCCGAGCCTCGTGCTCGCGTACACCGTCCTGGCGAAGGCTGAGCGGGCCCAAGCCACCACGCTCGAAAAGGCCAGCAAGACGCTCGAGCTGATCGATCCGGCGCGGCGCATCGAGGGCCGCTCGATCGTGATCGACGAAGCACAGCTCGGCGACGGTTACGGCATTCCCACCGACGCCATGCGCGAGGCCGTGCGGCTCGTCGCTTCGAAAGAAGGCCTGCTGCTCGACCCCGTGTACAGCGGCAAGGCATTCGCCGGTCTCGTGCAAGCCGCGCGTTCGGGACGCCTGGCACGCGGCGAGAACGTCCTATTCGTCATGACCGGCGGCTTGCCGGGCCTGTTCGCGTATCGCAGTGCGTTTTGAGGCACCGCGCGGCGCACTCCAGCACTCCAGAACCGTTGAAATGAAACACGAGGGAACCCACGATGACCGACGACGAACGCGCCATTCGCGAACTGGTGCAAACCTGGATGGAAGCCAGCCGCGCCGGCGACACCGCCAGAGTGCTGAGCCTGATGACCGACGACGTGGTGTTCACGGTGCCTGGTCAGGAGCCGTTCGGCAAGGCCGAGTTTGCCGCGGCTTCGCGAGCGCAGCAGGACATGCGCATAGAAGGCACGGCTGAGATCGTGGAACTTCAGGTGCTGGGGGATTGGGCCTTTCTGCGCAACCGCATCGACATCTCCATTACGCCGCCGGGCGCAGCCCAACCCATGCGGCGTGCGGGCTACACGCTCACGCTGGTGCGCAAGGATGCGAGCGGACGCTGGCTGCTCGCGCGCGACGCCAATCTCGTGGCGCCGAAGGCGTAAATCCCCCGCCGCGAACGCGGCCGTCGGCGCTACAAACCACGATTCGGGCGCCGCTCGCCAGGCCGCCGCGGCGTGGGCGTGCCCGCTTGCTTTCACCGCTGAAAGAGAACAACCCCGCCCGACAGGCCTTGCGGCGTTACGCCCCTTTTTTGAATCAGAAAATCTTATCGATTCCTTCAGTTTATTGAGTTTCCCTTAATCGTGCGCTTGCGGCAAAGTGACGCTCATACGCTCGGAGCCACTCCTTGAACCAACGCATCGATCCCTCCCTACTCGCCGCGCCCGACCTGTCGTACGCCACGTTGCACTCGGGCATTGCCCTGCCGTTCCTCGAGCGCGGCGATGGCGAGCCGCTGCTGTTCGTCCACGGATCGCTCTGTGATTACCGCTACTGGATGCCGCAGCTCAACGGCCTGTCGGAGCATTTCCGCTGCATCGCGCCTAGCCTGAGCCACTACTGGCCCGCGGCGGACGCCTGCATCCAGGGCGATTTCGGCTGGGAGAGCCATGTCAGCGAGCTGGCCGATTTCATCGCCGCGCTCGGCGTTGAATCGGTCCACCTCGTGGGCCATTCGCGTGGCGGCTGCGTGGCGTGGCATCTGGCACGCCGCTATCCGCGTCTTGTGCGCACGCTGGTGCTGGCCGACCCGGGCGGCCCGCTCTCCCGCGTGGACGACGACGAAGCCGCGCTGCCTCCCGCCACCAACGCGTTGCGCACGCGCGCCGCCGACCTCATCCACGCCGGCGAAGTCGAAGCGGGACTCGAGTTGTTCGTTGACTCCGTGAGCGTGCCGGGCGCCTGGAAGAAAGGCTCGGCGGCGTTTCGCCAGATGGCCATCGCCAACGCCACGACGCTGCCCAAGCAGTTGCAGGACCCGCTGCCGCCGTATGCGCCGCGCGCCGCCGGCGAGATCAAGTGCCGCACGCTGCTGATCGACGGCCAGCGCAGCCCGCTCATGTTCCGCAACAACGTCGAAGCGCTGGACGAGTGGATCGCGTTCGCACGGCGTGTCACGATCAAGGGCGCCACGCACGGCATGAACGGCACGCACCCCGACCTCTTCAACACCCACGTCCATACCTTCATCACGCAAGGTTGAGACTTCAGTCACGGCCCGGCTGATTCGTTTGTGGTTGAAACGACTCAACCGTTGGCCGCAATGCCAGCCGCACCGGCATGCGGCTCGGCACCATCGCGAACGCCGTGATTTCCTCGATCGTCGAGGGATCGGCGGCCAGCTTCACCTTGAAGCGGTTCATCAGCGTGGAGAGCACGAGGCGCATTTCCATCGCCGCCAGATGCCGCCCCGGACACACACGCGGCCCCGCGCCAAACTGCACCCACGCGCGCGGATCGTGCACACGCGCATCGCCACCCGCATGGCCGCGTAGCCAGCTCTCGGGGTCGAACCGCCCGGGCTGCGAGTAGTGGCGCGCGGCGAGCATGGGCGGGCGGGTGAGGAAGAACATCTTCGAACCGGCGGGCAACGCGACGTCGCTCACCTGCACATTCTCGACGGGCTCGAACGCCATGATCGCGGCCACCGGACGAAAGCGCAGCGTTTCGCTGCACACGGCTTCGAACAGGTCGAGGTCTTTCACGAGGCCGTAGTCCGGACACACCGTGTGTACGCCCAGCACCGCGTGTGCTGCGCTGGCGAGGCGCTGCTGCAGCGGTTCGTCGGCGCATAGATAGTAGAGCGACCACGCCAGCGCATTGGCCGTGGTGTCCTCGCCCGCCAGCAGCAGCGTGAGGACGTTGGCGGCGATGATGTCGTCGGTCACGTCGGAGCCTGGCGCATCGCGCAGCGCGAGCATCGCTTCGAGCAGATGGCGCGGCGCATCGGACGGCTCGTCGCGCATGCGCTCGCGCGAGCGCGCCATCATGCCGCGTATCGTGCGATGCACTTCGGCGAGCGCCCGGTCCGTGCGGCGGTCGCGCGGCAAACGCACATAGCGCCAGTACGGAAACGGCGCGTTCACGCGGTGCATGAGCATCGGGAAGATCTGCGCGAGATGCTCCTGAATGACGCCGCGCTCCTGTTCGAGCGTGCGCGGGTCCTCGCCGAAGGCGATCTGGAAGCGATACGGCGTGCCGAGTTCCTCCGCCCACTGTTCGAGCACGCGATGCAGTTTCGGCGCGTTCAGCTGATGCAGATTGCCGATGAGCGGCAAGCCGCGCGGGCACGGCAGGTCGCGCACCTGGCGCAGGCGCTGGGCGGAGGATGCGGCGGCGTCCATGGCGCGACGGCGGGGTGACGGTACTCAGTCGAGCGACATGCCAAGTTCGGCGGCCATGCGCGCGACGAGCGTCTGCAGGCGCTCGACTTCGTCGGCGAGACGCTGCTGTTCGGCGCGCACCGCCTCGAAGTCCGCGAGCGACACGCTCTCGCCGGCTTCCTCGCGAGCGCCGGGCGCGATGGTCCCCGCGGCAACGAAACTCGCCGTGTTCACTTCGCCGCACAGCAGATGCATCCAGCGGCTTTCGCGCTCGCCCGGCGCGCGCGGCAGCTTCACGACGAGCGGCGGCTCGCGCTCGACCAGTTCTTCCAGGAAGCCTTCGACTGACGAGACATCGGCGAACCCGTGCAGGCGCGACGAGTTCAGGCGCAATTCCGCCGCCGTCTGCGCGCCGCGCAGCAGCAGCACGGTCAGGAGCGCCACGGCCTGGCTCGGCACGCCGAGCACGCGGTTCAGGTTGTGCTCGAAGCGCGGCACGCGGCTGCTGCTGCCTTCGAACACGAGGCTCAGCAGCTTGAGGTCTTCGATGGCGGCCAGCACTTCGGCTTCGCTCACGTTCATGACCGGGGTGCGCGCGGTCTTCTGGTTGCAGCCGAGCGTGAGCGCGTTGAGCGAGAGCGGATAGGTATCGGGCACCGTGTGCTGCTTTTCGACCAGCACGCCGACGATACGCGCCTCGATCGGCGAAAGCGCGCGCAAGGCGCGCGGCGAGGAAGCATCGGCAGGAGAATTCATGGGCAGATCAGTCCGCTGTGTTTCAGTTGGAATCAGGCGTTCGATCATACGCGCGCCGGGCTTCCCGCAGAAGTCACGTGTCGCTCAGCCTGCGATCAGCTTCAGCCCCGCCGGTAGCGCCTCGCCGAACACCCGGCCCGTGTCCGCGGTATCGAGCGCGACGACTTCGCGCACCATCGTGACCCACGCAGGCGGCGCGTTTGCCGACTCCATCCGGCGCACCACGGTCTCGCGCAACCCGGCGGGCAGGTCGCGCGAGCGGTCGCCCGTCATGCGCGCGATTTGCGCGGCGGCGAACATCGCCGGTTCGATCTTTTTCCAGTCGAGCGCGAGAATCGCGTCGAGCCAAAGCGCGGCGGTTTGCGGCGGCACCACGCCGTGCGCGCTGCCGTAGAACGGCTGGCGCGCGCCGATGCGGCCCACGGCCCACCACGTCTGATGATTCTCGGAAGGCTTCTGAAGCCGCTGCAACAGCCGCTCGCCGATCTCGATCTTGCGCTCGGCCGCAATCTGTTCGAGCGACGCGTAGAGCCGGATCATGTCCGGCACGCCGAGCTTCGCGGTGTCGAAGGGCAGCTTGTGGCGCTTCGAGCCGGCCGCCTCTTCGAGGTACGTCATCGCCTCCAGCACCTCGTGCTGCTGCGCCTCGTTCAGACCACCGGCCGCGCGCCGCCAGAGCGTCCACCACTCCGACCACACCTGGCCTTCGCCCACGAACTGGATGCCGTCGTCGAAGAGCGACCAGAGCTGCTCGACGCGCCATTCGTCCAGCGGATAGCCGAAGCCCGGACGTAGACAAAAGCCGGCGAGGTTCAGCCACAGGCGTTCGTGATCGGCGGAGCGCCGGCGCTTGCCCGCGCGTTCCCAGAGCGCGCCGAACAGCTCGCGCAGCAGCGGGCCGTCCCAATTCTGGCGCGGCCCGAGCCGCTCTTCGAGATGCGCGCGCAAGCGCCTCACTTCCTTCGCGTCGACCTTGACGGAGCGCGCGCCGAACACGCGTTCGATCGCGTCGATGGCTTCGCCCTGGCCCGCGTGGCGCGACTCGCCGTTCGCCGCGCCGGCACCGGCCTCGTGCTCCGCGCGGCGCAGCGCGAATTCGAGCAGCCAGCGCTGCGAGGCGTCGTCGGTGGCGATGCAGTGCATCTCCAGCGTGCCGACTTCGGTGAGCGCGGTCGTGAGCTTGACGGGACACTCGCGCGCCGTCTTTGCATCGCCGCCGCCTGCGGGCACCACGGTCGCGAGCGGCGGCAGGCGCACGAAGTCGCCCGCTGCGAGGTCGGCCAGCTCGCCGGGTTGCCACGCGGTGTCGGCCACCGTCGATGCGAGGTGGAACTGCACCGGCTGGCCCAGCTGCAATGCGAACGTGCGGTCGTCCAGATGCAGTTCGTGGCCTTCCTCTGTGCCGCGCGGCAGGACGCACACGCCGCGCGCAGCGGCATCGGCTGCCGCGCCTTCGTCGAGCACGAGAAAGTAGCTGCGCGGCGAGCCGCCGCCGATACGCGGCGCGTTGCCGGCCCGCGCGAGCGCATAGGCGACCGCGCCGCGTGCGACGGCCACGTCGGGCTGATCGTTCTGCAGCACGTTGAGCGGCTCGCCGCGCCACGTGCCGAGCGTATCGGCCAGACGCTGCGCGAGCGCGCGCGCGCGGAACACGCCGCCGTTGAGCAGCAGCGCGTCGGGCATGGGCAGCGCGGTTTCCGGTTCACCGGCCGCGCCCGAAGAACCCAGCGCCTCGCGCGACTGCGCGGCGAAGCGCTGCAAGAACGCCGCGATATGGCGCGTGATGGCCGGATCGGCGGCATAGGGCAAGCCGAACTCGACAATCGCCGCGCGCGAGCGGCGCGGCAGGTCGCCGGCAGCGCCCACGGGGAAGAAGCCGTCCACCACGATCTGCGCGACTTCCTCGCGGCCAAGCTGCGTGGTGCGCGCGCCGCCCACGAGACGCGCACCCGCGCCGAGCAGCGTGATCGGCACGGACTCGGGCGCACTCGCGTCGAGCAACTGCTCCTTCGCGACGCGGCAGCGCTCGACAAGCTGCGAAAGGCTCGCCGCGCTCAGGCGCGTTTGCGCGTTCGCGAGCCGGCCTTCGGCCAGATGCGCAAGCGCGAGATCCATGTTGTCGCCGCCGAGCATCAGATGATTGCCCACGCCGATGCGCGTGAGCTGCGGCTCGCCGCCCTCGAACTGCACCTTGATGAGCGTGAGGTCGGTCGTACCGCCGCCCACGTCGCACACGAGCACGAGGCGCGACGCGCCCAGCTCCGCATCGAGCGTCGCGCGATGGTGATACAGCCAGTCGTAGAACGCGGCCTGCGGTTCTTCGAGCAGGCGCAGCGCGGGCAATTTCGCCATGCGGGCCGCTTCGAGCGTGAGCGCGCGCGCGCCGTCATCGAACGAGGCGGGCACGGTGAGCACCACGTCCTGATCTTCGAGCGGCGCATGCGGGTAACGATGGTTCCACGCGGCGCGCACGTGCGCGAGATAGCTCGCGCTCGCGGTCACCGGCGAAACCTTGGCGACGTCGTCGGGCGCGCCCCACGGCAGGATCGGCGCGAGGCGATCCACCGCTGCATGCGAGAGCCAGCTTTTCGCGCTCGCCACGAGCCGGCCCGGCACCTGCGCGCCGAGCGTGCGCGCGAGGCGGCCGATGACGGCGTCGTCGCCGGGCGTCGGCGCGCGCCACGGCAAACGCAAATCGCCCGCCGCAAGCTCGCCTGCCGCCGGGTGATAACGCGCGGAAGGCAGCATCTTTTCCGCGCCCACTTCCCCGAGGCCGGTGAGTTGCTCGACGTCGAACACGCGGATGGCGTCGCCGCCCGCCTCCACGTACGCCACGACGGTATTGCTCGTCCCCAGGTCGATGCCGACGACGTATGGCTTCATCGGGCTCAGTCGCCTGCTCCGCCACGCACGTCGAACTCGACCTTCCAGCGCTCGTTCGTGCCGCTCGGCATGGCTTCAAGCTCCAGCGTACCCGCCTCCGTCACGCGCGCGTGCAGCTTCACGGGCACGACTTCGCCGGGCGTGCGGCCTTCGGTCGGCAGCGTGGCCTGAATTTCCTCCAGCTCCTGCAATTCTTCGGGCGTCCAGTAGTCGAGCATCGTGCCGACCTGGTCCAGGCGCCGCACCGACGAGCCGAAGAAACGGAAGTGCACCGGCTCGCCCACGACGAGGCCGAACTCCTGCGGCGGGAGCGCCGCCTCGGTGCCCTCTTCCATGCCGAACGGCGCGACGCAAAGCGCCGACACGGGCGGCTCGAGCCCCGGCACCGCCGGCATGGCCGATTCGACGGCCACGTAATACGCGCGCGCCGTGCCGCCGCGAATGCGCACGCCCTTGCCGCGCTTCACGTAGCCGTAATAGGCCGCGCCGCGCGCGACCGCGAGGTCGAGGTCCGCACCGCCGAGCAGACGCGCGCTCGCAGCGCCTTCGGCCGCGAGCCAGCCGTTGAGGATCTCGAGCACGCGTTGCGAAAGCAGCGCCGACTTGAACACGCCGCCGTTGAAAAGGACCGCCGTGGGGTGCAGGAAGGTCGCGCCTGCGGGCGGCGCGCCAAAGCCTTCGAGTTCCGCGAGCGCCTGCACCTGGCGGCCGAGGAAGGCCGCGAGATGGCGCGTGACCCCCGCGTCCTGCGCATACGGCAGGCCAAGCTGCGTGAGACCCACGCGCGTGCGCACGGCGGGGCGCGCAGCGGCGTCCACCTGCGGGAAGAAGCCTTCGAGAATGATCTGCGTGAGTTCGGCGCGCGTGAGTTCCGTGCGGATCGAACCGCCGATCAGCTTCGAGCCGCGGCTCGGCACGACGATCGGCACCGTATCGACGGAGGCGTCGCTCAGCAGCGTTTCCTTGGCCGACCGGCACGCATAGGTCAGCGCGCGCAGTTGCCACGGATCGGCCTGCGTGCCCTGGGCCGCGAGCTTGCGCGCGACCACGTGCGCGAGCGCGAGGTCCATGTTGTCGCCGCCGAGCAGAATGTGCTCGCCCACGGCCACGCGGTGCAGTTCGAGATTGCCTTCGCGCTCGACCACGGCGATCAGTGAAAGGTCGGTCGTGCCACCGCCCACGTCGACCACGAGGATGATGTCGCCGACCTTCACGTCCTTGCGCCACGCACCGCCGCTCTTCTGAATCCAGCTATAGAGGGCCGCCTGCGGCTCCTCCAGCAGCGTCATCTTCGCGTAGCCCGCCGCCTGCGCGGCCTCGGCCGTCAGCTCGCGCGCGGCAGGGTCGAACGAGGCCGGAATCGTGACGGTAATCTCCTGCTCGCCGAACGGCGCCTCGGGGTACGCGTGGTCCCAGGCCTCGCGCAGATGCGTGAGATAGCGCACCGAGCTTTCGAGCGGCGACACGCGCGTGACTTCGGGCGGCGCGTCGTTGGGCAGAATGGCCGCGCGGCGATCCACGCCGGGGTGGCACAACCAGCTCTTCGCGCTCGAGACGAGGCGGATCGGCGTGCCCGCGCCACGGCTGCGCGCAAGCTCGCCCACGGCGTACTCGCGCGTGGCGGTCCACGGCAGCGTGAGGTCGCCCGGCGTCAGCTCGCCCGCATGCGGCAAATAAAGAAACGAAGGCAGCAGGTCGGGCGATTCCAGCGTGCCCGGCGCCGTCAGCTGGGTCACGTTCAGCACGCCCTGCTGGGTCTTTTCGCCATCGCTGGCGCTGAGGTCGACGTAGGACAGCGCGCAATGCGTCGTGCCCAGGTCGACGCCAATCGAATAACGCGGATCGCTCACAGCTCCACCTCCGCCGGCGCGATGATGCGCGCGTCGTGCGTCTTGACGAGTTGCGGCAGCTTGACCTCCTCGACGCGCCAGCCGCGATGCGTGAGGCTGCCGCTGAACGGCGCCTCGCCCACCACGTTGCCGGTGAGGCGCACGGCGGCGGCGTCGAAGCCGGCCGGCAGCGTCACGCGCGAGCCTTCGGACTCGCTGCGCACCGGGCGGATCGCGAAGTGGTCGCGCAGCGTGGCGCGGCAGCCTTCGTGGACGATGCGGGCGGCGGCGCCGATATCCGCATCGGCATAGCCGGCAATGTCTTCCTCGACGAAATCGACGAAGCGCGCGTTGCGCTGGAGCAGGCCGAGCAGTTGGAGCGCGGCGTCGGGCGTGGCTTCCTTGATGACGGTGGGTGCAGGTGCGGGTGCCGGCTTCGCGACCGGAGCCGCGGCGGGCGCGGGCGCGGCGGCGGCGGGTGCAAGTCCGCCTTCACGCAGACGGCGCACGTTGGCGGCGAGCTCGCCATCGCCGAGGATCGCGAAGAACGATCCCAGCGCGACCGAAAGGCGGCCGAAGAAAGACAGATTCGATTCGGGCATATAGACGACTCCAATATCGCTTGAGGGCTCGCAGGCAAGGCGAGCCGACCTGCCGGGCTCACAACGAGGCCCGATCGATGCCTGGAAGGAGGCGGCCGGCAGGGGAAACTCGAGCCCGAACGGGCTCAAAACCCGTATTTTGCCTTGTCGCGGGCGCAAGCCGGTCAAAATGCGGATTTGGCGAGGAAATGGCGTGCCCGGCGGCGGGCTAGGGGCGTTGTTGGCGGGCGGCCGGCGCGGCTGAACCTCGGCGGTCAGACGTTGAACGCTGCGGCCCTAAAAAGGCGCGCCAAGGCAGAGAAATGGGGCGCGAATCGGACGACAGGCGGCGTGGGCAAACGCTCAAGCCTGCGCCGCCGCCGTGATTCGCTTTGAAGCCCCGGCGCTTTCAGGGAAAGATGGGCGTCGTCGCTTCCGCGCCTTCCACGTCGGCGCGCGGAACGTGCTGCGCGATGTTCGCCTCGATCTCCGCTTCGCGCGAGCCGGGCACATCGGCCATGACCAGCAGTTGGCCGTCCTCGATCGGCCCGTGAAAGCGCGAGAGCCGTGTGTTCGGTTCGTCCACGCCGATCATGCCGGCCACCCACGCGCCGAATATCGCGCCCGCGAGGGTCAGCACGACGACCACCCCGCCCGTGATATCGAAGTTCGCGGGCGGAAACATCAGCGCCACGAGACCGACGATTGCGCCAGTCGCCGCGCCGAACATCACGCCGCGCTCCAGCGCATGCACGACGTCGCTGCGCTGCAGCAGCGAGGCTTCGGGCAAGCGTTCGAGCCCCACGCTGTGATTGGCGAGCACGTGAATATGACGCCACGTGATGCGCGCGCGCAGCAGATCGTCGACGATCGCCTGCGCGGTGGTGGTGTCGGGAGCGAGGAAATAGAGGCGTCTCATGATGGCCCTCCTTCGGTCATGCGGCGACCCGCTTGCAACTGGCTAGCCACCGGCTCGCTGCCACATGACTACGATGCGATTCCGATCATCCTACGCCTGAGTTCCTGTCAGCGCGACAGCCTGGCGTGGGTCTACGCCACAATCCGCGCGCGCCCAGAACCCGTCAGCGCCACGCGCGTCGAGCCGCCTAAATCTCGACGCGCGCACCGACCTCGATCACGCGATTGGCCGGCAGCTTGAAGAACGCGGCGATATTGCCGACGTTGTGCAGCATCACCGCGAAAAGACGCTCACGCCAGAGCGCCATGCCATGGCCGCGCTTCGGCACCACCACGGCGCGGCTGAGGAACCACGACGTCTCGTCGAGATCGAACGTCAACTCCGCGGACTTATAGGCGGCGAGCGTGCATGGCAAGTCCACCTCGTCCTTGAATCCGTAGTTGACGACGGCGCAGTAGCAGCCCGGACATAGCAGTTCGACCATCACGCGCTCGCTCTCGGCCACCCACGGCACGCTCTTCGTCTTCACGCTCAGGAATACTACGCGTTCGTGCAACACACGGTTGTGCCGCAAGTTGTTGACGAGCGCGTGCGGTACGGCGTCGGCGTTCGGCGTGAGGAAAATCGCCGTGCCGCCCACGCGCACCGGCGAGCTTTCGAGCAGCGCCGCGAGATAGGGCTTGAGGGGCTTCCTGCCGGCGCGCGCGCGCGCCTCGGCCGCCATCATTTCCCAGCCCTTTCCCCAGGTCGCCATGACTGTGAACATCAGTGCGCCGATCACGAGCGGGAACCAGCCGCCGTCCACGATCTTGAGCAGGTTGGCCGAGAAGAACATGGCGTCGATCACGAAGAAGAACGCCGTGGCGAACACGCACAGCAGCCAGTTGTAGTGCCACGCGTAACGCACGACGAAGAACGTGAGGAACGTCGTGATGAGCATCGTGCCGGTCACGGCGATGCCGTAAGCGGAGCCGAGCGCCGTGGACGACCGGAAGCCCACCACCGCCGCGACCACGGCGACGAGCAGGATCCAGTTGATGCCGGGCACGTAGATCTGCCCGATTTCGCGCTCCGATGTGTGCACAATATTCATGCGCGGCAGGAAGGAAAGCTGCATGGCCTGCATTGCCATGGAATAGGTGCCCGAAATCACGGCCTGCGAGGCGATGACGGTGGCGACGGTCGCGAGCACGATCATCGGCACGATGGACCATTGCGGAAACAGCCGATAGAAGGGGTTTTGCATCGCGCCGGGGTTGGCCAGCAGCAGCGCGCCCTGCCCGAGGTAATTGAGCGCGAGCGAAGGAAACACAATGCCGAACCACGTGAGGCGAATAGGCTGCTTGCCGAAGTGACCCATGTCGGCATAGAGGGCTTCGGCGCCCGTGAGCGAGAGCACGACCGCGCCCAGCGCGACGAAGGCGAGCCAGCGGTGATGCAGACAAAACGCGATGCCCTCGCGCGGATCGAGCGCGAACAGCACGGCCGGCGCGGAGGCAATGTTGGCTACGCCCGCCACGCCGATCACGACGAACCACAGCACCATCACCGGCCCGAACACGGCACCGATGCCACCCGTGCCGTGCTTTTGCGTCACGAACAACACGATGATCGCCGTAAGCGTCACCGGAATCACGTAGGTCTTGAGCGCGGGCTCGGCCACTTCGAGGCCTTCCACGGCGCTCAGCACCGAGATGGCCGGCGTGATCACGCTGTCGCCGAAGAAGAGCGCCGCGCCCATCACGCCGATCACGAGCAGCGCAGCACGCAGATGCGGCCGCGATGCCACCGAGGAAGCCGCGAGCGCGAGCAGCGCCATGATGCCGCCTTCGCCGTGATTGTTCGCGCGCAGGATGAGCGCGACGTACTTGAGCGAGACGACGATCATGAGCGACCAGAAGATCAGCGAGACGATGCCTACGATATTGAAAGCATTGACCGCAAGGCCGTTGCTGGGATCGAACACGGTGGCGAGCGTGTAGAGCGGGCTCGTGCCGATGTCGCCGTAGACCACGCCGAGCGCGGCCAGCGCGAGCGCGGGAAGCGCCGGGCGATGCGGGCCGGAGTCGCCAAGGCGCCCGTGCGCGGGCGCCGCGGATGCGGATTGTCCCATGTCTCCCTCCTGGTAGTGCCGCATGCGGACCGGGGGGCCGCGCGGCCTTGTCGCTTCGTATTGGCGAGGCTGCCCCGTTGGGCGCGCTAGTCGAAGTATAGGAACTTGGCGCGAAAATGCGCTTCGCGTGGCACGCAAAGGCAACAGCGCCGCGTGAGGCGCGATGCCTTCGCAAAACTGTCATAGTCGAGCGTATTTTCCTGAACATTTGCCCGCTCTATCGAGTCGCCCGGTACGCGTACAACCATAAGGACATGCACAATGCGAACCCGCCTCACGCTCCTCTGCTCCGCGCTGGCGCTCGCTGCCTGCGCGGCGCAGCCTCCTTCAGCGCAACAGGACGCCGGAACGCTTTCTGCGCCAAACGCGGCCTTCGCGCAAAGCGGCGTCACCCCACACGGACGTCCGGTGAAAGTCATGATCGTGACGATGTTTGCGCCCGAAGCGAAGACATGGCTCGATCGCCTCGGTCCCTGGGAGTCCGTGACGATCGCGGGCCTCTCGCCCGACTACCCCAATGTGCAATGCAATGCCGCCGACGTCTGCGTGATGACGACCGGCATGGGCCACGCGAATGCCGCCGCCTCGACCATGGCCCTCGCCTTCGCGCCGCAGTTCGACCTGCGCAAGACTTACTTCCTCATCGCGGGCATCGCGGGTGTGAATCCCGAGCACGGCACGATCGGCTCGGCGGCCTGGTCGGACTGGCTCGTCGATTTCGGCCTGCAGTGGGAGATCGACGGCGATGGGCGCCCGCTCGGCTGGCGCACCGGCTATCTCGGCATCAACACGAAAAGCCCCAACGACAAGCCCGCGCTCGACTACCGCACCGAAGTGTTCCGCCTGAATCCGAGGCTCACCTCGGCCGCCTGGGCGATCTCGCGCGACGTGACGCTCGCCGATAGCACGCAGGCCCAGGCCGCGCGCGCGAAATATGCTTACGCACCCGCCAACCGGCCGCCCACGGTGATCCGTTGCGATTCGGTCGCCGACGATACCTGGTGGTCGGGCAAGGCGCTCGGCGCGAGGGCGAGCGAGTTCACGCGCCAGCTGACCGGCGGACAAGGCGTGTACTGCATGACGCAGCAGGAGGACAACGCCACGTTCGAAGCACTCAGCCGCGCGGCGCGTGCGCAACGCGTCGACCTCGATCGCGTGGCCGTGCTGCGCGCGGGCTCGGACTTCGATCGTCCGTATGCGGGCGAATCGAACGCGGCGAATCTGCTGAACTATGCGAGCCAGGGCGGCTTCGCCCCCGCGTTGGAAAACCTCTATCGCGCGGGCCGTCCGCTCGTGCAGACCATCGTCGCGCACTGGAGCGAATGGCAGGATGGCATTCCTGCAAATTTGTCTGCCGCATCGCCTCGATAGCCATATCACGCCCTGTCCCCGCTTTGCCTCGTTGAAGCGAAGCATCCTTGTGAGGAATACATACGATCGGTGCGTGCCGCTATCCGGCATGCATCGCCAATTCGCAAAGCAATTACAGCGCACGATCGTTCATACGCATTGCGCATCGGAATGCGGGATTTCCGCTACTGAAATCCTCCTTTGACCGGATAGCTTTATCGCGGCATCTATGCCAGATTAGGTCTCACGCATTTCGAGCGCAGCGCAGGGGTCGCGAAGCGATGCGCCATGATTCCACGGGGGACAGCATGCACGTTTACTTCTCTCCCCTTCATGCCGTCACGCACATCATGTTCGCGAGCGTGTACGCGTGTGTGCATTCGCGAGCGCACGCGTCATGAACGCCGCCAGCATCGTCGTGCTCGGCGCGGGGCCAGCGGGCGCAGCCGTTGCGCGCTCGCTCGCGGGGCTCGGTTATCGCGTGCAGGTGGTGAGCGACTGGCGCCGCTTCGATGCTGCTGAAGCCTTATCGGCACGCGCGATCGAAGCGCTGCGCCGCGCGGGCCTGCATCGCGCAGCCAGCTGCGGCGAAGGGCCGTGCGTGCGCACCACGCTCTGGAACGGCGCGCTGCAAACGCTCGACGCAGAATTCCTCGTGGACCGGCGTGTGTTCGATGCGGCCCTGCGCGAGGACCTGTGCAGCGCGGGCGTCGACATGATCGAGGCGAACGTGCGCTCGCTGCATTCCTCATCCGCGGGTCACGATCTCATGATCGAAACCGCCGATGGACCGCTCACGTTACGCGCGGACTTTCTGGTCGAAGCCCGCGGGCGCCTCGCGCCGCTGTTGCGCGACGCCACGCGCGGCCCGCAAACCGTGAGCCTGCTGAACGTATGGAAGGGCCGCGCGGGCGCAGCAGCCACCGCGGTGGAAAGCCTGCCGGCCGGATGGGCATGGATGGCGCGTCTGGGCGACGGCCGCCGTTACTGGCAATTGACGCTGGACGTCACGAACCCCGAACTGCCGAAGCGCGATGAACTGCTCGCGTTTTGCGAGCGCATGCGGCACTCGCCGCTTGCCAGCGACTTCTTCGCGGGCGACGCTGCGAACGATGCACGCCTCTATGCGCGCAGCAGCACCGCCACGCTGTGCGGGCGTACCGGCGGCCACAACTGGCTGCGCGTGGGCGACGCCGCCATGGCCGTCGATCCGCTCGCGGGCAATGGCGTGTTCCAGTCGCTCACCTCGGCGTTGCAGGCACCCGCGGTGATCCACACGCTGCTCGCGCGGCCCGAGCGTGCGCCGCTCGCGCTGCGCTTTCACCAGCAGCGCATCGAGCAGTTGTTCATGCGCTTCGCGCGCACCGGGCGCGATGTCTATGCGCTCGAACAGCGCTGGACGACGCAGCCGTTCTGGCAAGCGCGTGGTGCATGGCCTGATGACCGGCCCGCTCACGTTAGCGCCGATTTCAACGAACTGAATGTGGGACGCGCGCCCGTGATCGATGGCGGCATGATTGCCGAAGCGGACGTGGTCGCGAGCCCGGATCAGCCGCTCGGTATCTGGCACCTGTGCGATGCTGCGCTTGCGCCAGTAGTTGAGGCGCTGCGGCGCGAGCCCGCTGAGCAGGTGCTCAAGTCGCTCGATGCCGATCAGGCGCGGATGATTCGGCACTGGCTTGCTATGCAGGATTTTCCTTAGCGGCTGGCTCTTTTTTGGCCTTTCCTTGTTTTCGCGTCGGTATGCAAGTGTTGCCCCTGTGCGGGGCGGCACCTCCTTTCTTTGCGGCGGCAAAGAAAGGAGGCAAAGAAAGCCGCTCAAACCGCTAGCGCCTGCCACGGTTCACCTCGCGCCGTTGATGGTGAATGGCTCCGGAGCGTCTGTCACCTCGCACCACCATAGTTAGTGACAAGGCGCTCATTCATCCCGCTGCTCGCTTCGCGCGCTGCGGTTGGGGCTGCAAGGGAAACCGGGTGGCACGCCTGAGCACTCCCGAGAACTCATGTGCCCCGCTGGTTTTTGGTTATGCCCTTCGGTGCGCGGAGCGCCGCCGGACGGATGACTGCCTTGTCACTAACTTTGAAGGTGCGAGGTGACAGACGCTCCGGAGCCATTCACCATTAACGGCGCGAGGTGAACCGTGGCAGGCGCTAGCGGTTTGAGCGGCTTTCTTTGCCTCCTTTCTTTGCCGCGGCAAAGAAAGGAGGTGCCGCCCCGCACAGGGGCAACACTTGCATACCAACGCGAACACAAGGAAAGGCCAAAAAGACAACCCTGAGAAAAACAAAAACTCCATCGCACTCCTGATCACATTATCACCTGCGCCCCTGCGCAACCATCTCAAGCAACGCCCGCGTCCCTGCCGACCGATCATACGCCCGCGTAGCGATCACCACTTCGCTAAACTCATTCGCCATCGCAAGCGGTTTAAACACCGCACCTTCGAGCCCAAACCGCGCAAGCGTCCGCGGCACAATGCCAACCCCAAGCCCGGCAGGCGCGAAACTCACCACCCCCAACGCGACCCCAGGCGGATCGTCCATGACAATCAACCGCTCCCCGGCCACATCGCGCAACGTGAGACGACGCCGATTCGCGCAGCGATGATCACGAGAGACCACGACATCGAGTTGCGTACGCGAAAACGGCGGGATGCGGATCGAGGCCGGCTGCGGCCCGGGCGAACGCAGAAACGCCACGTCGATCCGCTCATCGGCGAGCGCGTTCATCTGCGCCTGCACGGAGATCGCGCGCAGCTCCAGTTCGACGTCGGGCCGCGCCTGCGCAAAGCGCCTGAGCAGCGCAGGCAGTTCCGGCTCGAGCGCGACCGAACTCGCATAGGCAATGCACAACTTGCCCACTTCGCCGCGGCTCGCCCGGCGCCCGGCCAGCACCGCCGTTTCGGCCTGCGCGAGCGCGGCGCGCGCAGGCTCGAGAAACGCCGCTGGACCTCATCCATCTGCGCAACATGACGACGGTGACCGAGGCCGGCGCGGTGGTATTCCCGCCGGTGCCCGCGTTCTACGCGGAGCCCGCGAGCCTGCAGGAAATGGTTGATCATTCGGTGAGCCGCGCTCTCGACCGGATCGGGCTCGATACAGAACGCATCGAGGCGTGGCGCGACGCGTGACGCCGCGCCGGCACGCGGCGGACAATCAGGGAACAAGCATCGCGGTATTAAGTTTCAGCGTAAAATGCGCGTTCGCCGCGATGTACCGGCGTAGAAGCCTCACGCCAGCGATGCACGTCGATCTACTTACCATCTACTTTCTCCTGATCGGGACCCTGCTAGCCAGTTCCCTGATGACGCTCTGGGAGCATCGTACGCATCCCGCGCGCAGCAAGGCATTGCGGATACTGGCCGGGGGCTACGCCACCCTCGCAACCGGCTGCGCCGCGGTGCTCGTGCGCGCCGATTTGCCCGGCGTATGGGGCTCCGCCCTGAGCAACCTCGTCATCATGGCCGGCTATCTGCTGGTTCTGCACGGCGTCGCGACGCTGAACGGGCGGCAATACCGGGCGGGCTCGATCGCCCTGCTCGCGTTGATCGCGCTGACATGGGCCACATGGGGCGCACGGCATCCGCAGGCCATGTGGTACTACGCGAGCGCGCTTCCCATTGCGCTGGTGAGCGCCATGACCTCGCGCGAGCTGCTGCGCGGCGACGGCATAAAAGGGGGGCAATCGCGCCACGTCGCGACGTTCGTCACGGGATTCCATGCGCTCTTTTACGTGTTCCGGACGTTTGTCCTCCCGTTGCTGGGGAGCCGCTATGGGGACGGCTTCGTCGCGCTCGTCAGCAAGATCACGATGTATGAAGGCGTGCTGTATTCGATCGTTCTGCCCATGGCCCTGATCAAGCTGATCCGCGAGGAAACGCATGGGCAGCTGTTGCGCGAGTCGCAGACCGACTACCTGACCCGCCTTGGCAACCGCCGCTGGTTCTTCGAAGAAGGCGAGCGCGTGATGAGCGAGATCGGGACGCGTCAGCCCGGGGCGCGTCAGCCCGGGGCGCGCCAGCCGGTTTCGCTGCTTGCCTTCGATCTCGACCACTTCAAGACCATCAACGATCGCTACGGCCACAAGACCGGCGACGAAGTCCTCAAGACGTTCGCGGAAATCGCCAGCAGCGCCATGGGACCCGAGGCGATCCTCGCGCGCATAGGCGGTGAAGAGTTCGCCGCCCTGCTGCCGGGCCATGACCGCGTGCGCGCCAAAGCGGTGGGCGAAGCGATCGCCAGGCGTTTCGCTCAAACCGCCATGAACAAGGTCGATGGCGTCGCCATACGCGCCACGGTGAGCATCGGCCTCGCGCAGCATGGTCACGAAGCATCCACCCTCTCCGACCTGCTGGCCGCCGCCGACGCCGCGCTCTACAGCGCGAAAGCGCTGGGCGGCAACCGGCTCGAAACGCTGGTTCTTTAACGCCTCACGCCATGTCCGGCATTCAAGTCAGCTATTTGTAGGCTACGCGCATTCTTTTTGCTAGCCCTCCTAGGCCCGCCCTATCCGGTCGCGGGCGCAATCGCGTCAAGCGGTAAGGGGGCACAATGGCAACGATCAATACCCGGATCCGGGTGGCAATTTCCGCCGGACTGATTTTCCTGCTCGCGGCTTGCGGCGGCGGTGGCGGAGGTGGTGGAGGAGGAGGCTCGAGCAGCGGCACCAGTACGCCGACGGGCGGCGTCAAGCTGCAGGTCGTGTCGTTCGGCGACAGCCTTTCCGATGTCGGAACCTTCGCGCCGCTTGCGGGCGCCGTGGGCGGCGGGCGGTTCACGACCAACCCCGGTCAGGTCTGGTCGCAGGATGTCGCGCAATATTATGGGGACAGCCTGAGCGCCGCGTACACCGTCGGCCTCGATCACAAGCTGAGCGCGCAAGGCGGCTTCGGCTACGCAGAGGGTGGCTCGACGGTCGCAACGCCGGCCAACCAGTACGACTTCCTCTCGGACGTGATCGGCAACATCGAAATGCCGCTCAATCAGCAGGTGTCGAGCTATATCTCCGCTCACGGCACCTTCAACTCCGGCCAGCTCGTGCTGGTCTGGGCAGGCGCAAACGATGTGCTGCGCGCCGGCAACCCGCCTACGGCCAATACGGTCGTGCAGACTGCCGCCACGACGCTCGCACAAATCGTCGGGCAGATCGTGCAGGCCGGCGCCACGCATGTCGTGGTGATCAACGTGCCGAACATCGGCCTGTCGCCCAAGGGCATCACCTCAGCCGACGGCGGCGCGAACCTGTCCCAGCTCTCGCAGCTCTTCAACTCGACGTTGAACGGCGCGTTGCAGACGGATGGCCTGCAAGGCAAGGTCATCGAAGTCGATTCTTACACCTGGATCACGCAGCTCGTCGCAAACTTCCAGACGAACGGATTTACTGTGTCCAACACGGCCCAGGCGTGCGACCCTTCGAAAACGCCTGACAACACCTCGCTGCTCTGCTCGCCCGCCACCTACGTCGCGGCCAATGCCGACCAGACCTATATGTTCGCCGACGACCTTCACCCGACCACGCACACGCATTCGCTGTTCGCGCAGTACGTCGAGCAGCAGATCGCCGCGAGCGGGCTGGGTCATTGAGTGCTGGATGCAAGCGGCCGCGCCGGGCATGGACGCGACCGCTTGCGCAGTCGTCAATACTCCTGATAATTCCCGGCGCCTGAGGTGGCACCAGCGCCAACAGGTCCGATATAGTTGGCCCGCGGCCGCAGCAGCGTGCCGCTGGTCATCTGCTCGATGGCGTGCGCCATCCAGCCCACGCTGCGCCCAATGGCGAATATCGCGAACACAGCGTCTTCCGGCAAGTGGCAATAGCTGCCAAGCGCGGTGAGCGCGATGTCGATCGTCGGCGCGAGACCGCGCGATACGCGAACGTACTCGATCAGCGCGCGCACCTCGTCCGGCACATCGAACGCCGCGAGCAGGTCCGCCGCGCGCGGATCGCCTTGCGGGTACAACTCGTGACCGAAACCCGGCAACGGCCCGTTCGCCTTCAACCAGCGCTCGACCGCGCCAGCCACCCCCGTCGCGCGCACATCACCGAGCAGCGCCTGCACGCGCAGCGCGGCGTCGCCATGCAAGGGCCCAGCGAACGCGGCCAGGCCCGCGAGCATGCACGAGCCGAGCGACGCCCCCGTCGACGCCGCCACGCGTGCCGCAAACGCCGATGTCGTCAATTCCTGGTCCGCGAGCAACGCGAGCGCACGCCGCAGCAAGTCCGCGTGCGCTTCGCATCGCCACGCACGCGCAAGACGCGCATGCAGCGCGCCGCTTTCGCCGAAGCGGGCGATCTCGCCCGGCCCGACGAAGGCGCTCGCGAAGCGGCCCACGAGGCAGGCCGCTTCGTCATTCAACCGTGCAGCGTCGAGCGCGCCGCTTGCACGCGGCTGCGCCGCGGCCAGCGCCATCGACGCATATACCCGCGCGCGCGGCGGCGCGCCATCGGGTACGCTCACGTCGTCGTGGAAGGTGGGGAAGACCGGCGCCGCGTCCGTTTCCCATAAGCATCGAGCCACGTCTTCGAGCGTCGCCCGGCTCGCGAGGTCGATCGCATCGTGGCCGCGGTAGTAAAGCCGCCCCCGTGTGATCGTGGAAATGCGCGTGTTGATGATGGGCTCACCCCACGCCATCGTGCTCGCCGCGATGCTCTTGTGGGCGCGGCCAAGGTCGCGCTTCTTCCTGAGCGCCGCGACGTCCGAAGCGCGGTACAGCTTGCGGCTTGCGTGCTCCGGGTCCCACCGGACTTCGATGCGCCCGCGGCTCACGTACGCGTACAACGTCTGCTTGCGCACGCCCAGCGCGTGACAGGCCTCCTCCTGTGTCATCCAGATTTCCACTAGTTTTCCTGGGTTTGCCTGGGTTTGCCTGGTTGATTCACTCAATCAAGATTGACGCGTACTGGCGGGGTGCGTCAAATACAGTCAATCTGCCCCGGCATTGAGACGATGCTTGCGGGTACGGATCGATAATGATACCCGCGGCTTCGAGCGCGGGACTGGAGACATCGATGTCAACGCAGAGGACCGCCGGCTTTGCCGCCACCAAAGCCACGGACGCCACCCGCGTCACCCGCACGCGCTTCACGATTCTGGCCGCCATCCTGCTGCTCGCGACGGTCGCCTACGCAGACCGCGCGATCCTCTCGATTGCCGGGCCCGGCATAGCAAAAGAATTCGGGCTCAACCATATTCAGCTCGGCTACGTGCTCTCGGCGTTCAGCTGGGCCTATGTGGTCGGCCAGATCCCCGGCGGCCTGCTGCTCGACCGCGTCGGCACGAAAGTCATGTACGCCGCCACGCTGATCCTGTGGTCGCTCGCCACGATTCTCGTCGGCTTCGTCGGCAGGGTCACGACCGATATGTCGGTGGCGCTGGGCCTGCTGTTCGCCTTGCGCTTCGCGCTCGGGCTGATCGAAGCGCCGAGTTTCCCCGCCAACAGCCGCGTGACGGTCATGTGGTTCCCGAAGGAAGAGCGCGGCTTCGCCACGTCGTTGTTTGCGTCCGCATCGTATTTCGCCGTGGCGATCTTCTCGCCGTTCGCGGGCTGGCTCACCGGCAAGTTCGGCTGGCCCGCGCCGTTCTTCGCGCTCGGCCTGATCGGCATTGCCAGCGCCGGAATCTGGGCGCTCGTGATGCACGAACCGCGCAAGCACCCGCGGGTCTCGCCCGCCGAACTCGACCGCCTCGTAGCGGGCGGCGCGATGATCGACATCGACTCGAAGCTCGAGCGCCAGTCGCGCCCCGCCGTATCCGGCAAGACGCTGCGTATGCTGCTCGGCAACCGCATGCTCTGGTGCTCGTATATCGGCCAGTATTGCGTCATCGCGCTGAGCTATTTTTTCATCACGTGGTTTCCGATCTACCTCGTGCAGGCGCGCGGCATGAACGTCATGCAGGCCGGTCTCGCGACGATGCTGCCCGCCATCGCGGGTTTTCTCGGCGGCATTGCCGGCGGCGCGATTTCGGACGCGCTGATCCGGCACGGCTGGAGCGTTTCGTGGGCGCGCAAGACGCCGTATATCGTCGGCATGGCCGTGGGCTGCTGCATCGTGTTCTCGGCGTTCACCGAGAGCAACACCGCGATCGTCCTGCTGATGACGTTCGCCTTCTTCGGCAAAGGCGCCGCGGCCGGCGCGGGCACCTGGGCCATTGCGTGCGATACCGCGCCGCGCGAAGCCGTGGGGCTTGCCGGCGCGATTTTCAACTGCATCGGCAATATCGGCGGTGTCGTCACGCCTATCGTGTTCGGCTATATCGTGCAGGCCACGGGCGGCTATAAGGCAGGTCTTTATTTTGTCGCGGCACACTGTGTGGTCGCGGCGCTCGTCTATCTCGTGTTCATGGGCCGCATCGAGCGCGTGAAAGTCAGCTGAGCACGTGAGCCCACGCATCAAACGAAGCAAGGATTCATCGATTCATCATGGCAAAACCCATCATTCTCAACGCAGCCGAATTGCCGGCACGCACCCAGGCGGAACTCGCGTCGCTCTTCACGATGCTCGATCTGCCGAAGGAGCCGCGCGAAGCCGCTGCGTTCCTCGCGCAGCATGGCGCGTCCATTCGCGGCATTGCGCTGCGCAAGACGAAGATCGACGCGGCGTTTCTCGACGCCCTGCCCGCGCTGGAGATCATTGCGAGCTACAGCGCCGGGCTCGACAACCTCGATGTGAAAAGCGCGCAGGCGCGCGGCATCCGCATCGAGAATGCCTCGCACGTGCTGGCCGAGGATGTCGCGAACACCGCGATCGGCCTCGCGCTCGCGCTCACGCGCGATATCGTGCAGGCAGACGCGTATGTGCGCTCCGGCAAGTGGCCCGAGCACGGCGCGCTGCCGCTCGGCCGCTCGGTCTCGCGCATGAAGGTCGGCATTGTCGGGCTCGGCATGATCGGCGCGGCCATCGCGAAGCGGCTCAAGGCGTTCGGCTCGCAAGTCGCGTATTACGGGCCGAACCGCAAGAGCGTCGATCTGCCGTACTACGACGACGTCACGCGTCTCGCGGTCGATAGCGACATGCTGATCCTCACCTGCCCGCTGACGCCGCAAACGCTTCATCTGGTAAATGCGGCCGTGCTCGACGCGCTCGGGCCGCAAGGCTTTCTCATCAACATTGCGCGCGGCCCCGTGGTCGATGAGAAGGCGCTGATCGCCGCGCTCGATGCGCAGCGGCTCGCAGGGGCGGCGCTCGACGTGTTCGAGCACGAGCCACACGTGCCGCAAGCACTGATCGACAACCCGCGCGTCGTGCTCACGCCGCATATTGGTTCGGCGACCGAAGAAACGCGCACGGGCATGGCGGACAACGTGGTCGATATGCTGGCGGCCCACTTTGGCCTTGCGACTCCGCGCAGTGCGCCTGTGCGGACACCGGAAAACGCCGCCGCAGCTTGAGGGCTACACGAGGCGACTCAAGCCGATTCGCGCGCGACGATCGTGAACCCCACGTCGAGCGCGCGAGGCTCGCTCACGCCGGTTTCGCCGCTCAGGCGGTCGAGCAGAAAACGCGCAGCGTTCACCCCAATGCGGGTGCCCTCCACGCGCACCGTCGTTAGCTGCGGTGTGGTTTCGGTCGCGAACTCCAGATCGCCGAAACCGCAGATCGCCAGTTGCGAGGGCACCTGCACGCCCATCTGGCGCGCAGCGCCAAGCGCGCCGATGGCGAGCAGATCCGAGCCGCAGAACACAGCGTCGATGTCTGGTGCACGTGCGAGCAAGGGCGGTAGCGCGCGCTTGCCGTGCGCGACCGAACTGGGCGGCGCGACCAATTCTTCGGGCACGTCCTCGATGCCTTCCCGCGCGAGC